>NZ_DATCNW010000360.1:0-27938 GCF_036565025.1 Pengzhenrongella sp. | reverse complement strand
ACGTCCGAGCGTTGACGTCCTATAGGACGTCAACGCTCGGACGTTGCGGGTCTTTTTGGGGTCTCGCGGGTCTGGCGGGCCTTGCTCGCGGGGTCCGCTAGAGGGTCGGGAACCAGAGGGCGATCTCGCGGGCTGCCGACTCCGGGGAGTCCGAGCCGTGCACGAGGTTCTGCTGGACGGCGACGCCCCAGTCCCGTCCGAGGTCCCCGCGGATGGTGCCGGGGGCGGCAACGGTCGGGTCGGTGGCACCGGCGAGCAGGCGGAAGGCCTCGATCACGCGCTGCCCCTCGGCGACGATCGCGAGCACGGGGCCGGAGGCCATGAAGTCCACCAGCGGCTGGTAGAAGCTCTTGCCCAGGTGCTCGGCGTAGTGCGCGGCGAGCAGGGCGTCGTCGGCCGTGCGGAGCTCGGCGGCGACCAGGGAGTAGCCCTTCGCCTCGACGCGGCGCACGACCTCCCCGACCAGCCCGCGGCGGACGCCGTCGGGCTTGACGAGGATCAGGGTGCGCTCGATGGGGGCTGCGGTGTCGGTCATGGTCGAGACCCTAACCGGCCGGGTGGGCCGCGTCCCATTCGGCCCGTTCGCGGTCGATCCGGCCGCCGAGCCGCAGCCCGAGGATCCACAGCGCGACGAACACGACCCCGACGGCGAGCGTGCTCAGCGCGACGAACGCCGCTGCCTGCGCCGCGGAGCCGAGCAGCACGACGCCGCCCGCCAGGATGAGCACCTGCACCACGCTGCCCGCGAGGTAGCCGCCGGGACGCTTGAGCATCCCGGAGAGCAGGAGCAGCACGACGGCGAGCGTGCCGCCGCACGCCCAGATCACGCCCGGCGGCGCCGCCCGGAGCCCGAACGCCATCAGCGTGGCGAAGAGCACCACGAACGCCTCGAGCAGGAGCACGGTCGAGGCGAAGGTGAGCCTCGCGGAGCGCTTGCGTCGCATCGTCGGGGCCGGGTCGCCCTGGTCGGGCCCGCCGGTGGGTGCGTCAAGCGGCGCGGTGGTCATCGGGTCAGGTTACCGGCGCCGCGGTCAGGGCCCGCGGTCACACCAGCGGGCTGGGCGACGGCAGCACGCTGGAGGTTGTCGGCGGGCTGGGCGGCGGCGGGCTGGACCTCGTCGGCCGGCTGGGCGCCGTCGGCGGGCCGAGCGTCGGCGGCCGGCACGTGACCGCCGTCGTCGGGCAGGCGGTGGCCGGGGTCGGCGAGGGCCTCGCCGCGCGCGACCATGCCCGCGACGTCGGACAGCTTGACCTCGCGCAGGAAGAGCGTCAGGACGAAGCCGACGACGAGCAGCGGCACCAGGTACCAGAACGCGGGCGCGAGGGCGTTCGCGTAGGCGTCGACCACCCCGGTGTGCAGCGGTTCGGGCAGGGCGGCGACGAGCGCCGGGGTGAGCCCGCCCGAGCCCGCGCCGGCAGCGGCCGGCGCCTTCGCGAACACGTCGCCGAGGTTGGTCTCCAGGCGCGAGACGAAGATCGTGCTGAACAGCGCGGTCCCGACCGCCGCCCCGATCTCGCGGAAGAAGTTGCTCGCGCTGGTCGCCGTGCCGAGCTCCTTCGGGTCCACCGAGTTCTGCACCGCGAGCACGATCGTCTGCATGACCAGGCCGAGCCCGGCACCGAGCACCAGGATCATCGCGGAGAACAGCAGCATCGAGATGTCCCCGGTGAGCTGGGTCAGCCAGATCACGCCGAGGGTCGCGATGCCCATGCCGGTGATCGGGAACATCCGGTACCGGCCGGTCCTGGTGATCGCGATGCCGGACCCGATCGCGGTGGCCATCACGCCGACCATCATCGGGAGCATCAGGAACCCGGACTCGGTGACCCCCGCGCCGGTGGCCATCTGCAGGAACAGCGGCAGGAAGCCGAGCGCCGCGAACATGCCCATGCCGATCACCAGGCCGACGGAGGTCGCGATGGCGAAGGTGGGGTTCTTGAACAGGTGCAGGGGAAGCAGCGGCTCCTGCGCGCGCTGCTCGACGAACACGAACGCGACGGCCGCGAGCAGGGTGCCGGCGACGAGCGCCTGCAGTCCGCGGTCGGTCCAGTCGAAGCCGGAGTTGCCGGTCCAGCTCTGCCAGCTCGTGGTCAGCACGAGGCCGGAGGTCGCGAGCACCATCAGGGCGATGCCGGCGACATCGAGCTTGCGGCCCGAGCGGTGGCTGGGCAGCTTGAGGGTCTTCCAGGCGACGGCGAACGCGGCGATGCCGATCGGGATGTTGATCCAGAAGCACCAGCGCCAGCTGAGGCTCTCGGTGAAGAAGCCGCCGAGCAGCGGCCCGATCACGGCCGAGACGCCGAACAGCGCGCCCATCGGCCCCATGTACTTGCCGCGGTCCTTCGCCGAGACGATGTCGGCGATGATCGCCTGCGACAGGATCATCAGCCCGCCGCCACCGAGGCCCTGCACGCCGCGCCACGCGACCAGCTCGCCGAAGCTCTGCGCGAAGCCCGCGCCGGCGGAGGCGACCGTGAACAGCCCGATCGCGACGAGGAACGGGTAGCGCCGGCCCCACAGGTCCCCGAACTTGCCGTACAGCGGCATCACGGTCGCGATGGCCAGGATGTAGATCGTCACGATCCAGCCCTGGTGCGCGACCCCGTTGAGCTCGCCGACGATCGTCGGCATCGCGGTGCCGACGATCGACTGGTCCAGGGAGGACATGAACATGCTTGCCAGCAGCGCGCCGAAGATCAGCCAGACGGTGCGCTGGGTGAGCACGATCAGCGGCTTGCCGGTCGCTTCGGGTGGGGCTGGGGCATGCGCGGCGATTGCCATGGAGTCCTCGTTCGATCGTGCGGGTAGGGGGTGTCGGCGCCGGTGCCGTCGTGCGATGAGTCGAACGTTGTGGGCGCGGCTCAGCTCTCGGCGAGGAGGGCGCGCAGATCGCCGATGACGGCGGTCAGGTGATCCCCCGGGACACCGTCGCCACCCGCGGCCTCCCAGCGGGAGAAGGTGGCGCGCGTGATCAGCAGGACGAGGATCCCGATGAGCTCGAGGTCGTGGGCCGGCGCGTCCTCGCCGATCCGGCGACGCACGAGGGACTCGATCTCGCCGCGGTTCTGCTCCATCCAGGTCATCATCCGCACGAGCAGGCGCGGCTCGCGCCGAGCCAGCTCCATCGCGGCGGCGATCCGGGCCTTGCCGATCATCGGCTTGCCGAGCAGGTTGGCCGCGACGAGCTCGAGGTCGGGCATCAACCGGCCGGTGGGCCCGCCGGCCGCGAACGTGTCGGCGACGGTCGGGTCGAGGGACCACGGCTCGATGCCGAGGACGGCGTCGTCCTTGGTCTCGAAGTAGTTGAAGAACGTGCGGGTGGACACGCCGGCCTCGGCGCAGATCGCCTCGACGGTCGCGCCGTCGAGGCCGTCGCGCTCGACGAGCCTGTGCGTCGCGTCGATCAGGGCCTCGCGCCGCGCGACCTTCTTACGCTCACGCAGCCCGACCGGCTCGTTCGACCCCTCAGTGATGCTCACAAGAAGAACATTACACCCGATGCAACATTACATCTAGTGCATGTTTGAAGCCCGGCCGGATCCCGTCAGGTTTCGGAAGGTTTGGTGCGTGTCGCGCGCCAAACCTTCCCAAAACCGGGCACAGCTCAGCTCGGCGAGCGGAGTTGTCAGACGCAGCGCGCGCTCTGGACCGCGCAACGGCTGACACGTGCGGGGTGCGCGGCGGCGGTGGGTGTGGGCGGGGAGTCAGGCCTCGCCGAAGCCTGATTCGATCTCGTCGACTACGGCTGCCAGGGCGGCTCGTGCTTGGGGGCCGGTCGCGGTGACGGTGACCTCCCGGCCTCCTACGGTGCCCAGGCCGATCAGGGCGAGCACGCTTGCCGCGTCGACGCCGTCGACGGTGACCGCGGCGTCGAAGCCGGACGCGGTGCGGGCCAGCTGCGCCGCGGGTCGGGCATGCAGGCCGAGCGGGTTGCGCAGCACTGCCGAGGCCCGCAGCCCGGACGGGACCCTGGCCCACGCGGGCGTCGAGGGCAGGCTCAGGTCCGGCGCAGTCCGCGCGTACTGGCTGCCCGCACGCTCCGCGGCCTCGAGCACGCTGGCGACGTCCGCGCCGCCCTCGGCCGCGACCGCGGCCGCGACGGCGCCCTCGACGAAGGGGGCGTCCGCGATCCGGACGCGCGCCGCGACGGCGTCGTCCGCGAACTCCAGGACGGTCTCGGTGGTGAGCACCGCGGACCCCAGGTCGGTGAGCACGACGACGGAGCGCCCGTCCGCGCTCGCACGATCGAGGGCCTCGGTGACGAGCTCGAAGCTCGTGCCGAGCCCGCCCTCGTCGGTCCCGCCGGCCGGGATCATCGCGACGCGCGGGGCCATCTGGCCGGCGAGCGCGACGGTCCCGGCTGCCAGGTCCATCGAGTGGGAGACGAGCACGAGCGCGACCGAGACCACGCTCACCGCGTCGCCCCCGGCCGCCTCGTCGGACGACGTCGGCGGCATCCTCATGCCCCCTGGGCCGCGGTCATCTCGGGGGCCACGCCGTTCGCGGCCTCCACGGCGGCGCGCAGCACGATCGCCGTCGAGGTCGCACCGGGGTCCTGGTGCCCCGCACTGCGTTCCCCGAGATAGCTGGCCCGGCCCTTGGTCGCGATCAGCGGGATCGTGGCCACCGCACCGGCCTCGGCCGCCTCGGCCGCGGCCACGAGCACGTCAACGGGGGCGGCCCCCGCGTCGGTCCGAGCGACGGCCGCGGCGACCGCGGGCGTCCACGCGTCGACCATGGTCTTCTCCCCGGTGGTCGCCTTGCCGCGCGCGACGATGCCCTCGAGCGCCGCCTCGAGCATCGCGACCACGGCGGGCGGGTCCAGTTCCGGGATCCCGGTGACCTTGGCCGCACGCAGGTACGCAGTTCCGTAGAGCGGGCCGGCCGCCCCGCCGACCGTCGACATCAACGTCGTCGCAATGAGCTTGAGGACCTCCCCGATGTCGCCGGGCGGCTCGGTGCGCGCGTCGAGCTTGGCGAGCACGGCGGTGAATCCGCGCGCCATGTTCTCCCCGTGGTCACCGTCTCCGATCTGCCGGTCGAGCTCGTTCAGCTCGACCCGGCGGGCGAGCACCTGCTCCGCCGTCCGCCGGGTCCACTCGACCGCCCACGCCACATCCAGGGTCATGCGCACACTTCCTCGTTCGTTGTTGCTGTTCTCGTGCGTTGCCAGTCTCGTTGCCGCCCGTCTCGGGCGTTTACCAGTGCAGCGCCGCCGTGCGCACGGGGGCGTCCCAGAGGGCGGTGAGCTCGCTGTCCAGCCGCAGGACGGTCACCGACACGCCCTGCATCTCGAGGGAGGTCACGTAGTTGCCGACCAACGACCGGGTCACGTTCACCCCGCGCGCCTCGAGCAGCTTGCGGGCCTGACGATAGACGACGTACAGCTCCGACGCGGGCGTGCCGCCCATGCCGTTGACGAACAGCAGCACGTTCTCCCCGCTGACCAGGGCCAGGTCGTCCGCGACCGGTGTGAGCAGGTGCTCGGTGATGTTGTCGGCACTCTCCATGGGTACCCGGCGGCGTCCGGGCTCGCCGTGGATGCCGATGCCGATCTCGACCTCGTCCTCGGTGAGCTCGAAGCTCGGCACTCCGGCGTGCGGCACGATGCAGGCCGACAGCGCGACGCCCATGGTCCGGACGTTCGCGATGACCCGCTCCGCGATCGCGACGACGGCGGCGAGGTTGTCGCCCCGCTCGGCCGCGGCGCCGGCGATCTTCTCGACGGCGACCGTGCCCGCGACCCCGCGCCGGCCGGCGGTGTACAGCGAGTCCTGGACGGCGACGTCGTCGTTCACCACGACGGTGGCGACCTCGATGTCGTCGGCCTCGGCGAGCTCGACGGCGGTCTCGAAGTTGAGCACGTCACCGGTGTAGTTCTTCACGATGGCCAGCACGCCCGCGCCACCGCTCGCGGCGAGCAGGGCCGGCGCGATCTGGTCCGGGGTCGGCGAGGTGAACACGGCGCCGGGAACGGCGGCGTCGAGCATCCCGAGGCCCACGAAACCGGCGTGCAACGGTTCGTGCCCGCTGCCGCCACCGGAGACGAGGCCGACCTTGCCCGCGACGGCGCCGCCGGCTCGCGAGACGTAGGTCGGGTCCAGGTGCACCGCGACGACGTCGGCGTGCGCCCAGCCGAACCCCTCGACGGATTCTGCGACGACGTTCTGCGGGTCGTTGATCAGCTTCTTCACGCTGCACTCCCTCTCACTCACCGGCACGTCGCGCGCAGCGCCGTCGCCGCGCAGGTCGATGCGCGCCCCTGCTCGGGTGCACCGCCCCTGGGGAGGTGCACCTCTTGCGCACATTAGTCCGCCTCGCCGGGGTACCTCATCCGGACGGTCGGGTGAACCGCCCGGCGCGGGCGCGACCCGAGATTCTCAGCCCTTGCCGAGCAGGATCCGCACGTCAGCGACCATCGTCACGGATCCGGTCACGAGCACCCCTGCGCCGTACTGCTCCACGCTCTCGGCACGCTGCACCGCGAGGTCCAGCGCGTCGTCGAGCCGCTCGACGGCGTGCACCCGGTCCTCGCCGAACACCTCGATCGCGACCTCGGCGAGGTCGTCCACCTCCACCGAACGCTGGGAGGACGAGCGCGTGACGACGACCTCGGCGAGCAGCGGTTCGAGGCCCGCGAGCACCTGTTCGGCGTCCTTGTCCTGGAGTACACCGACCACCCCAACGAGGCGCGTGAACTCGAACGCCTCCTCGACACCCTCGACCAGGGCCGCGATCCCGGCGGGGTTGTGCGCGGCGTCGACGATGATCGTCGGGCTCGAGCGGAGCACCTCCAGGCGGCCGGGCGAATCGACGTCGGCGAACGCGGCCCCGACGACGTCGCCGTCCAGCGCGGCGCCACCGGTGAGCAGCGCCTCCGTCGCGACCAGCGCGAGCAGCGCGTTGTGCGCCTGGTGGGCGCCGTACAACGGCAGGAACACCTCGGTGTAGACCCCGCCGAGCCCGCGCAGCGAGATGAGCTGGCCGCCGACGGCGACGTTGCGTTCGGTGACGTGGATGTCGACGCCCTCGCGCACGACGCGCGCCCCACGCGCCGCGGCGGCCGCGAGCAGCACCCCCTCGACCTCCTCGGTCTGGGCGGCCATCACGACGGACGCGCCGTCCTTGATGATCCCGGACTTCTCCCCGGCGATCGAGGTGAGGTCGTGCCCGAGCCAGCGCTCGTGGTCGAACGAGATCGGCGTGATGACCGCGACCTCGGCGTCGACCACGTTCGTCGCATCCCAGACCCCGCCCATCCCGACCTCGATGATCGCGACGTCGATCGGCGCATCGGCGAACGCCGCGAGCGCCATCACGGTGAGCACCTCGAAGAAGCTCATCCGCGGCTCGCCGTCGGCGGCCGACGTGGTGTCGACGAGGTGCACGTACGGCGCGACGTCCTGCCAGATCTCCACGAAGCGCTCGGCGCTGATCGGCTCGCCGTCGATCGCGATGCGCTCGCGCACGCTGGTCAGGTGCGGGCTGGTGAAACGGCCGGTGCGCAGGCCGTGCTCGCGGACCAGCCGGTCGATCATCCGCGAGGTCGAGGTCTTGCCGTTCGTGCCGGTCAGGTGCACCGTGCGGAACGCCCGCTGCGGGTCGCCCAGCAGCTCGCACACCGCCTGCACGCGCTTGAGGGTGGGTTCGAAGTCGTGCTCGGGGCTGCGCGAGAGGATGCCCTGGTAGACCTCCTTGGCCGCCTCGTCGGCGGCCCGCTCGGCGTCGCGGCGGGCCCGGTCGGCGCGGGTCATGCGCTCGCCCCCGTCGTGGCGAGCCGTTCGACGGCGACCTCGAGCTCACCGGCGACGTCGTCCAGGATCAGCTCGGTCGCGAGCGTCTCGTGCGCGATCAGGTCGCGGTGCTCCTCGACCGCCGGCCGCCACTGCGCCGGCACCCCGAGCGAGAGCCGGATCCGGTCGGTGACGTGCAGGCCGGCCGCCTTGCGGGCGTCCTGGGCTGCGCGCACGACGTCGCGCGCGTAGCCCTCGGCGCGCAGCACGTCGTCCAGGGAGATGTCGAGCACCGCGAAGCCCGAGCCGGGCAGGATCGCGGCGGCGATCTCGTCGCCCTCACGCCCGGCGACGACCGTGCGCAGCTCGTACTCGGCCTCGAGCAGCGGTACCTCGCCGCTTGCCGTCCTGACGGTCACGACGCCATCCTCTCGCTGTTCCCAGGCGCCGGACTTGGCCGCCCGGATCACGTCCTGGACACCCTTGCCGAGCCGCGGACCCGCGGCTCGGGCGTTCACGTTCAGCTGGCTCGAGACGCCGTACTCGCTCGCGCTCGCCTGTGCGACGTCGAGCAGCACGACGCTGCGCACATTGAGCTCGGCGCGGATCAGCGGCACGAACGGCTCGAGGTGCTCGGGGTTCGGGACCGCGACGCGCAGCTCACGCAGCGGCTGGCGCACCCGCAGCGAGTTCGCCTTGCGCAGGCCGAGCCCGACCGAGCAGATCTCCCGGACCCGGTCCATCGCCTCGACCAGCGCTGCGTCACCCTCCGGTGCGGGCAGCTCGTCCGGCGTCGGCCAGTCGGTCAGGTGCACGCTGCGCCCGCCGGTCAGCCCGCGCCAGACCTCCTCCGACAGCAGCGGAGCGAGGGGCGCCATGATGCGGGTGAGCACCTCGAGCGCCGTCCACAGGGTGTTGAACGCTGCGGGGTCCTCGTCCCAGAACCGCTGCCGCGAGGTGCGCACGTACCAGTTGGTCACCACATCGAGGTGCACGCGCACGCTCTCGCAGGCCCCCGGCACGTCGTAGGCGTCGAGCTGGCCGGTCACCGTGGCGACCAGGTCCCGGGTGCGCGCGAGCAGGTACCGGTCCATGGTGTCCAGCTGCGACACGTCGTCGGCCGTGACGGCGCGCGCGGTGAGCCCGTCGCCGCCGTTCGCGGCGCCCGCGTAGAGCGCGAAGAAGTACCAGGTGCTCCACAGCGGGAGCAGGACCTGGCGCACGTTCTCCCGGATGCCCTCCTCGGTGACCACGAGGTTCCCGCCGCGCAGGATCGGCGAGGCCATCAGGAACCAGCGCATCGCGTCCGAGCCGTCGCGGTCGAACACCTCGGTCACGTCCGGGTAGTTGCGCAGCGACTTGCTCATCTTGCGACCGTCGGAGCCGAGCACGATGCCGTGCGAGACGGACGTGCGGAACGCGGGCCGGTCGAAGATGGCCGTGGCGAGCACGTGCAGCAGGTAGAACCAGCCGCGCGTCTGGCCGATGTACTCGGTGATGAAGTCGCCCGGGTAGTGGCGGGCGAACCACTCCGTATTCTCGAACGGGTAGTGCACCTGGGCGAACGGCATCGAGCCCGAGTCGAACCAGACGTCCAGCACGTCGGGGATCCGGCGCATCGTCGAGGCGCCGGTCGGGTCGTCCGGGTTGGGCCGGGTGAGCTCGTCGATGAACGGGCGGTGCAGGTCGGTGACCTCGACCCCGAAGTCGGCGCGCAGCTCGGCGAGCGAGCCGTAGACGTCGATCCGCGGGTGGGACGGGTCGTCGGAGACCCAGACCGGGATCGGGGTGCCCCAGTACCGGTTGCGGGAGATCGACCAGTCCCGCGCCCCGGCGAGCCAGTGACCGAACTGGCCCTCCTTGATGTGCCCGGGCACCCAGGTGATGTCCTGGTTCAGCTCGACCATGCGGTCGCGGAACTGCGTGACCTGCACGAACCAGCTCGAGACGGCCTTGTAGATCAGCGGGTTCCGGCAGCGCCAGCAGTGCGGGTAGGAGTGCTCGTAGGTCTCGTGCCGCACGACGACGGCGCGTCGCTCGGCCGGGAAGGCTTTGAGCGGTCCGGTCCCGGCCTTGAGGTCGGCGATGATCGGCTTGTTCGCGTCGAAGACCTGGAGCCCGGCGTAGTCGAAGACCTCGGAAGTGAACTGGCCCTTGGAGTCGACCGGAACGACAGGGGTGATCCCCGCGGCGTTGCACACGGCCATGTCGTCCTCGCCGAAGCCGGACGCCAGGTGCACCAGGCCGGTGCCGTCCTCGGTGGTGACGAAGTCGGCCTCGAGGATGCGGTGCGCGTTCGGGTGGGCAACCGCATCGGTGAAGTAGGGAAACGGCGGGGTGTAGGAGCGCCCGAGCAGGGCAGAGCCCTTGACATCCTCGAGCACCAGTGCCTGATCGTCCGGATCGGCGGCGACTGAGGCGACAAAACCCAGCTCGCGCTCGTACGAGGACAGCCGCGAACTCGCCAGGATCACGATCTGGCCGGCCAGCGCGGAATTCTTCGACGGCTGAACCCGTACGTAGTCGATGTCCGGCCCGACAGCGATGGCAAGGTTGGACGGGAGCGTCCAAGGCGTCGTGGTCCAGAGCAGCGCGAGGTCACCCCGCTGCTGGTCTGGTTTCTTCTCCAGGCGCACCCCGACGGTCAGCGCCGGGTCCTGGCGGGACTGGTAGACGTCGTCGTCCATGCGCAGCTCGTGGTTGGACAGCGGCGTCTCGTCGTGCCAGCAGTACGGCAGCACGCGGAAGCCCTCGTAGGCCAGGCCCTTGTCGTAGAGCTGCTTGAAGGCCCAGATGACCGACTCCATGTAGGTCAGGTCGAGGGTCTTGTAGTCGTTGTCGAAGTCGACCCAGCGCGCCTGGCGCGTGACGTACTCCTGCCAGACGTCGGTGTACTTGAGCACCGAGCTGCGGCACACCTCGTTGAACGCGGCGATGCCCATCTCGTCGATCTGCGCCTTGTCCGTGATCCCGAGGATCCGCTCGGCCTCGAGCTCGGCCGGCAGGCCGTGGGTGTCCCAGCCGAACCGGCGCTCGACGCGGCGCCCGCGCTGGGTCTGGTAGCGCCCGACGACGTCCTTGGCGTACCCGGTCAGCAGGTGGCCGTAGTGCGGGGTCCCGTTGGCGAACGGGGGGCCGTCGTAGAACACGAACTCGTTCGCGCCGTCCTGGCCCGCGGGGCGCTGGTCGATGGACGCCTGGAAGGTGTGGTCGGCGGCCCAGTAGGCCAGCACGTCCAGCTCGAGCGCGGGCAGGTCCGGGGACGCGGACACGGCCGCGGGCGCATCGGAGTTCGGGGTGGGCTCGCTGGGACGGTGCTTCGGGTAGGCCATCGGTGCGCCAGGCTCCTGGGTCGGTCGGTCGAGTCGTATGTGCCACGGGGACGACAACCGACGCTCACACGCCACCTGCCGCGGTACCACCCCGCTTGCCGCCGCGGTCCAAGGTGCGGTCGCGACGACCACTCGAGCCGGCTGTGACGGGCCACCCGTCCGGTTCTACTGGGGGCCGGTTCGGTCCCGTTCTTCCGGAAGGCTCGCCGGTGATGGCCGGGTCAGTGCCTGTGCCGGGTAGCCTACTGCGCCGCCGACCGGGGCTCGATCTCGTTACGGGGACCGCAATGTTTTGTCCTGGTATGTGATAGTGGGATCGGCGGCAAGGGTGCCGCATGTCCCGGAGGTCCTCATGGGTCGCGACAGCGCTTCACTTGCGTCACTCACCGCCGTGGTCGTGGCGATCGGACTTGCCGGGTTGTCGGCGTCGGGCGTCGTGGACACTGCGCTGGCCACACCGGGCACGGTCCATTTCACCGCGGCGGGCGACTACGGCACCGAGTCCAACACCCGGTCCGTCCTGGGGAAGATCGGGTCGATCGACCCCGACCTGAATCTCGCGCTCGGGGACCTGGCCTACGGGGCGGTCGGGACCGAGCCGGCCTGGTGCGACCTCGTCACCCAGTACGTCGGCGCTGGTTTTCCGTTCGAGCTGATCTCCGGGAACCACGAGTCCGACGGGATCAACGGCAACATCAACGACTTCTCCGCCTGCCTGCCGAACCAGCTTCCCGGCGCCATCGGGACGTACGGCCGCCAGTGGTACGTCGACGTGCCGGCCCAGAACCCCCTGGTGCGGTTCGTGCTGATCTCCCCCGGCCTGACGTACCCGGACGGCACGTACGACTACCCGGCCGGGAGCCCGCGGTACGCGTGGACGGCCGCCGCGATCGACGGCGCGCGGGCGGCGGCGATCCCCTGGGTCGTCGTCGGGATGCACAAGCCGTGCCTGTCGACCGGGTTGTACGCCTGCGAGTCCGGGGCCGACCTGCTCAACCTGCTGCTCGCCAAGCGGGTCGACTTGGTGCTCTCGGGGCACGAGCACGAGTACGAGCGGACCAAGCAACTCGCCCTGGCTCCCGGCTGCCCGAGCCTCACCCCGGGCGCGGCGGCGGACCTTGACTGCATCGCGGACTCGCGCGCCGACGTGGCCAAGGGTGCCGGGACGGTGTTCGTCACCGCCGGTACCGGCGGTGTCGCCCAGCGCGATCGCAACCTTGCGGACCCCGAGGCGCCCTACTTCGCGGCCGGGTCGGGCCTGAGCACCGCGACCTGGGGAGTGCTCGACGTGCAGGCGACCGCGACGACCCTCACCGCGAGCTTCGAACGCGCGGCGGGCGGCTCCTTCACGGACGCGTTCAGCATCGGGTCGGTCGGGCCGCCGTCGAACCTGCCGCCGACGGCGGCCTTCACGTCGTCGTGCACGCTGCTCGACTGCACCCTCGACGGATCCGGCTCGAGCGACGCCGACGGCACCGTGACGTCCTACACGTGGAGCTTCGGCGACGGCGCCTCGGATACCGGCGCGAGCGCGACGCACTCCTACGCCGCGGCCGGCACCTACCCGGTGATCCTGACCGTGACCGACGACGCCGGCGCGACCGGGTCCGTGACACACACCGTCACCGTGTCCAGCTCGACCGTCGTCGCGTCCGACTCGTTCGAGCGCACCGTCGCGAGCGGCTTCGGCTCGGCCGACGTCGGCGGGGTCTGGACGACTTCCGGCGCGGCGAGCGTGTCCAGCGGAACCGGTCGGCTCACACTCGCGAGCCAGAGCTCGCTCTCGCAGGCACGCCTGACCGCGGTGACCGGAACCGCGCTGACCACCCAGGTCACCGAGAGCTGGGACAAGCGCCCGAACGGGTCTGGCGGATGGTTCCTGCTGCGGGGCAGGGTCACGACCGGGGGCGAGTACCGGCTCAAGGTCGGCCACAAGGCGACCGGCGCGGTCACCGCCCGGCTGGTGCGCACCAACGCCGCCGGCGCCGAGACCGGCATCACCGCCGAGACCACCGTGCCGGGTCTGACCTACACCGCGGGGACCGCGATCACGACCCTCTTCGAGGTCAGCGGCACGTCCCCAACCACGCTGCGGGCCAAGGTCTGGGCGACGACGGGGACCCAGCCGTCCGCGTGGCTGATCAGCACGACAGACGCGACGACCGCCCTCCAGGTCACCGGGCACACGGGCCTAGCGGCCCTCAACTCGAGCACGACCACGAACGGCCCGGTGACCGTCCGCGTCGACAACTACACCGTCACCGGCCCCTGAGCCCGGCCCGTCGAGCCGGTTTTCGGAACAATGTGAGCGTCGAACGAGCACATACTTCCGAAACCAGGGCCCGAACCGAGGTCGTAGTGGAGGACGAGGTCGTAGCCGTCGTCGCAGTGGTTGGCGATGACCAGTTCGGCTTCGCCGGTGAGGGACTCCAGGCCGCCCGTGCCCATGCCCGGGACGACCTCCAGGTGCGCCGAGACCGAGCCGGCGTCCTGGCTGCCGAGTTGGCGCAGCACGCAGGTTCCGTCCTGCCCGCCGATGGTCCCGGTGAACTGCTCGAGGCCGAGCACCGGCGCGGCGTCGGCCTTGTACGCGATCAGGTAGACGAGAGTGCTGGTGCCCTCGACCTCGCCGGAGTAGGTGTAGCCCGCGTCGAAGGCCCGGCCGGCCCGGTCTTGAAGAAAGGCGACACGACCTACGATGACGCGCATGGTCACCGAGCCGCCGGTCGGGCATCCCGAGGCGATCATCCGGCCCGACGCGGCCGGTCAGGCCTTCGTGGTCGAACGGCTCGCCCCTCGTCCGGAGCTGGCCGAGTTCGTCGACTACTACTGGCTGGTGCGGTGGTTCGCCTCGGCGCCGCATCGTCAGCAGGTGGTTCCGCAGCCCCGGATCCAGCTCGCGGCCGAGGACGGGCGGCTGCTCGTGCACGGGGTCAGCCGCGAGCCCTTCTTCCGGACGCTGCA
This sequence comes from Pengzhenrongella sp., assembly GCF_036565025.1. Classification (NCBI taxonomy): domain Bacteria; kingdom Bacillati; phylum Actinomycetota; class Actinomycetes; order Micrococcales; genus Pengzhenrongella; species Pengzhenrongella sp. The sequence goes on along the minus strand of NZ_DATCNW010000360.1, from coordinate 13,908 downwards.
CGGGCCCGGTCACGTGCTGGGTGCGACCTTCCATCCCGGCGGGTTCCGACCGCTGCTGCGGCGGTCGGTCGGCGGCATCTCGGGAACCGTGCGCCCGGCATCGGAGCTCTTCGTGCACGACGACGTGCCGGCCGCGCGCCGGATCCTCGCCGGCGGCGACAGCGCGGAACTGGTCGCCACGCTGGAGGAGTACCTGGTCGGAGTCGGCCCAGAGCCCGACGCCGTCGGGCGCGGGGTGACCGAGCTCGTGGCCCGGGCGGAGCGGCGGGTCGAGATCACCCGGGCCGAGACGCTGGCGACCGACGCCGGGATGAGCCTGCGCTCCCTGCAGCGGTTGTTCACGCAGTACGTCGGCGTCGGGCCGAAGTGGGTCATCCAGCGCTTCCGGATCCTCGACGCGGCCGCCGCGGCGCACACCGGTGCGGTCACCGACTGGGCCGGTCTCGCCGGCGAGCTCGGGTTCAGCGACCAGGCACACCTGATCCGGGCGTTCACGCAGGTGGTCGGCACTCCACCGGCCTCCTACCAACGTTCGATCGGCCGCGGGCCGGCGCGGCGGGGTTGACGTCGCCGCTGACGATCATCGAGGAAAGACTGCGACGAAGTCTCGGGTCGATGGTTGAAGGTAGCGACTCGGGTTCGGATGCTCGTCGGTGGTGAGCATGCGGGGCACCGCCAGGCCTGTGCTGGGGTGGGTATAGGTGATGAAGTTCGTCCAATCCTTGTTGATGTCGAGCTCCATTGCGCGTACCGCTCCTGCACCGCGCACGATGTTGGCCAGGGTGTGCACCGACAGTGAGTCGCCGACGACGAACACGAGCGAGCCGTCCGGGCGGACACCCAGAGCGGTTCGCCACACGTAGGTGGCGTTACCCACGGTCTTTCCCCACGTCGTCGTGGTCGTGCTGCCGACGTCGGGAGAGATAGCGCCGTGGTTGACCAGCAGGCCGAGATTCTGCCGGACGGCGGCCACGCCGGGGCCCGGTGTGCCACCCTTCCAGCTGACCACGTCGACGTGACCATCGTTGTAGAGAACCATCGATGCAGCTCCGGTGCGCAGCGGCACGCCCGTCTGGCCCTTCTGCCAGTAGCCGCCGTTCGCGTCGGCCATGGTGAAGCCCGAGTTGAAGGTCGCCAACAAGCTGCCACGCTCGGAGACTGGCACCTGGGAGGGCTGCGGCCAGCCCGATCCGCCAGGAACTTTGTACCCAGGATGGAGGGTCATTCTGACCAGCTTCTGGTCGAGCCAGGCCACCCCGACCATGTAACTGGTGTGCTTGTTGTCCGGACGCAGGAACGCGGCCCGGATCGCCGGCTTGCCGTGGACGTCCACCAGTCGCTGCCAGGAACCTTCGCCCGGTAGCGATGGCTGGGCCTGGGCTGGAATTGCGGCCGGCCCATTCTGGGGTCTGGATAGTGGCGGCGTGGAGGTCGACGGCGTGGACCTCGGCAGCGGGGTGGACGCGATCGGAATCCCACCGGCGAGGCGACCGCCGATCTTCGGAGGGTTGAGCCGGTACTGGACCCGCTCGAGGCTGGTGACTGCCCAGCCGAGCCCGTGGAAGCGGGCCCATTCGGCCAGCCGGGCACTGGTGCTGTCGGTGCCCGGAGCCATCAGGGCGCCACCGATCGACCAGGCCGGCCACAGCAGGAGAATGATTGTCAGCAGGCCTGCGCGGCGCAGCCAGAAGCGACGCCGACTGGGCCGACGCGCAGCGGGTTGCGTGCGCCGGCCGGGCCCCGCGGTCGCGCGATCGATGGTCACAGAACTCTCCTCAGGTCGTCGGGCCCCGGCTCGCGACCGACTGGGTGCTCGGGGCTGCGCGAGCAGTGCGCCCGGGTGGTGGCCCGTGGGCAGCATCCGCCGAGGATGCTGAGGAGAGGCTGATAGGCACAGCGACTTCTCGGGCTTGCGGGTGAGTCCACGCCGGGCGGCGGCCGTACGCCGGCGTGCTTGACTCCTGATTCGATGAACCTCAATATAGACCAGTATCGAATCAACGTTCGGCTCCGTGGAGGTCCTGCTCATGATCGGACTTGGCCCCTGGATTGCGGACCTCGGCACCTCCAACGCCGTCGCGCCCCGCCCGGCCGATCACGCGATGAGCGCGCCCGCCGCAGCGCACGTCGCCGCGACGCTCAAGGCCCTGGCCGATCCCGTGCGCCTGCGCATGCTGTCCCTGATCGCGGCCAGCCCGGCCGGCGAGGCCTGCGTGTGCGACCTCGCCACGGTCGCCGACCTCACCCAGCCGACCGTGTCCCACCACCTCAAGGTGCTCAAGGACGTCGGTGTGCTGACCGCCGAGCGCCGCGCGACCTGGGTGTTCTACCGGGTCGCCCCGCAGGCGCGCCGCGCGGTCACCACGCTGCTCGAGGCGTTCGCCCCGGCGACGATGGCGGCTCCCGAGCAGCAGGCGCCGGGGCTCGCGGACCTCGACCTCGGACTGGACCGGGTGGCCGGCGAGCTCGCCGTCCGGCACCCGGCGCTGGGCGCCGAGCTGGTCGCGCACACGGTCCGGGAGTCGTACACCGCCCTGGCGCGGGGCGCCGGGGTCCGGACGCACCTGCTGGTGCTCGCCGAACGCTTCGCCGCGCAGCGCCTGGACGACATCGAGCGCGCGGCCCGACCCGCGGCCCAAGCCTCCCCGCCCCAGGTGCTGTTCGTGTGCGTCGCGAACGCCGGCCGATCCCAGCTCGCGGCCGCGCTGCTTCGGCACCACGCGGGGGATGCCGTCGTCGTCCGCTCGGCGGGGTCCGCCCCGGCCGACGCCGTCCAGGGAGGCGTCCGCGCGCTGCTCGATGAGCTCGCGCCCGGTGGTGAGGCGGCCGACCCCTATCCCAAGCCGCTGACCGACGACGCCGTGCGGGCGGCCGACGTCGTGATCACGATGGGCTGCGGAGACTCGGTCCCGCTCCTGCCCGGCAAGCGCTACGAGGACTGGATCGTCGGCGACCCCGCGCTCGCCTCCCCCGAGGGCGTCCGCGCGATCCGCGACGAGCTCGACACCCGGGTCCGCGCCCTGCTCACCGACCTAACCGGCACTCTCCACCACGACACAGACGAGGCACACCGATGACCGAGACCACAACCCGCCCGAGCGCGCTCTTCGTGTGCGTGCACAACGCCGGCCGCTCCCAGATGGCCGCGGGCTTCCTCGCGGCGCTGTCCGGCGGGGCCGTGGAGGTACGCTCTGCCGGTTCGATGCCCGCCGACCAGATCAACCCGGCGGCCCTCGACGCGATGCTCGAGGTCGGCATCGACCTGCGCACAGAACACCCGAAGGTCCTCACCACCGAGGCCGTGCGGGCATCCGACGTCGTCATCACGATGGGCTGCGGCGACGTCTGCCCGATCTTCCCGGGCAAGCGCTACGAGGACTGGGCGCTCGACGACCCAGCCGGCCAGGGCATCGAGTCCGTCCGCCCGATCCGCGACGAGATCCGCGCCCGCGTGCTCACGCTGCTCGACGAGCTCGGCGTCGAACCGGTCCAGCTCCACCCGTAACGCCCGCGACCGACCCGAATCTTTCAGGAGCTCTTGACCCGTGCGCAGCATCCTTCGAATCCTTGGCACGGCCAGGGAGCTCTGGCCCTACTACGTCGGGATCATCGGGACCTCGCTGGCCATGGCCGCGACCACCCTGTCGATCCCGTTCATCCTCAAGGCGGCGACCGACTACGTCGTGGCGGCGTCCCGCGGGCAGACCTCGGGCATCTCGACGGCGATCTGGCTGGCGGCCGCCCTGCTCGCCGCGGACCTGGTGAACTCGCTGCTCACCAACGTCGGCGGCTACCTCGGCGACACGATGGCGGTGAAGCTGCGCGCGGCACTGTCCGGCAAGTACTTCGCCAAGCTGCTCTCCCTCCCGCAGAAGTACTTCGACGGCGAGCTGACCGGGACGGTGATCAACCGCCTCTCGCGGTCGATCACCGAGACTGCGAACTTCCTCAACATGTTCGCGAACTCGCTCTTCCAGATGGTGCTGACCGTCATCGCCATCCTGGCGATCACGGCCTACTACTCCTGGCCGATGGCGGTGCTGCTCACGGTGATCTTCCCGCTGTTCATGTGGTTGACCACGAGAACGAGCGCCAGGTGGCAGGTCCTCGAGGCGGAGAAGAACCACGAGTTCGACGTCGCCGGCGGCCGCTTCGCCGAGGTCATCGGTCAGATCCGGGTGGTCAAGAGCTTCGTCCAGGAACGTCGCGAGCTGACCAAGTTCAACGGCCACTACAACCAGACGATCCTGACCACCCAGCACCAGTCGCGCTACTGGCACACGATGGACACCACCCGCCGTGCCGCCCTGAACGTCATCTTCTTCGGGGTGTTCGCGATCCTGTTCGTGCAGACCGCGCGCGGGAACTTCACGATCGGCGTGATGGTCCTGCTCATCCAGATGGTCAACATGACCCGCCAGCCGGTGTTCTCGATGAGCTTCCTCGTCGACTCCTCCCAGCGCGCGATCGCCGGCAGCCGCGACTTCTTCACGGTCATGGCGGAGCTGGCCGAGGCGGACACGCTGCCCGCCGTGCAGGCTCGCGCGGACGACGGCGGCCGCGGCCCGGCGGGGATCGAGTTCGACGCGGTGTCCTTCGGGTACCCGGGCGGCGCGGACGTGCTGAGCGAGGTCGCGTTCTCGATCCGCCAGGGCGAGCACGTCGCGTTCGTCGGCGAGAGCGGCGGCGGCAAGACGACGCTCGTCAGCCTGCTGCTGCGGCTGTACACGCCGTCGCTGGGCGCGATCCGGATCGCGGGCACGGACATCACCGACCTCGCGCTGGACGACCTGCGCGCGGACATCGGCGTCGTCTTCCAGGACCCGTCGCTGTTCTCCGGCACCATCAGCGAGAACATCGCCTACGCCACCCCGGACGCCTCGGTCGAGGCGATCATGGCGGCCGGGCGGGCCGCCAACGCGCACGACTTCATCTCCACGTTCGCCCAGGGGTACGACTCCCAGATCGGCGAGCGCGGCCTGAAGCTGTCCGGCGGGCAGAAGCAGCGGATCGCGGTCGCCCGCGCCATCCTCAAGGACGCCCCGATCCTGATCCTCGACGAGGCGACGAGCTCGCTGGACTCCAAATCCGAACGCCTCGTCCAGGAGGGCCTGGAGCACCTGATGACCGACCGGACCACGCTGATCATCGCGCACCGGCTGTCGACGATCTCCTCGGTCGACCGGATCATCACCCTCAAGGACGGGCGGGTGGACGAGATCGGCACGCCCGAGGAGCTCGCCGCCACGAGCGGGATCTATGCCGAGCTGCTCGCCCTGCAGGCGTCGGCGACGAAGAAGGACCGCAAGCGGCTGCAGGCGTTCGACATCCGGGGGTAGGCGGGCGCCTCAGGCGTGCAGGACGTAGGTCGCGAGGTCGTCCATGGTCTGGGTCATGTGGTGATCCATGGCCAGGCGGGCCTGTTCCGGGTCGCCGGACGCGACGGCCTTGAGGACCCGCATGTGCTCGTCGATCGCGTGGGCCTGGATCGCCACCACGGCGGAGGTCTCGCGCCGGCGCGCGGCGAGCACGCGGGTGAGCGGCTCGAACAGCACGGCGACGAACACGTTCCCGGACGCGCGCAGGATCACGTCGTGGAACGCGAGGTCGGCGGCGACGAACCGGTCGACGTCGTTCTCGGCGTGGGCGTGACGCATCTCAGCGAGGTGAGCGCGCAGGACGTCGACGTCGTCGGGGGTGATGCGGGTCGCGGCCAGCTCGGCCGCGCCGGTCTCGAGCATGCGCCGCAGCTCGATCAGCTGGATCGAGGCCGTGTCGACGTTCTCGCCCGCTGAGGCCGCCCGGAGCACGGCCTCCAGCGAGGTCCAGCGACGCAGCGGGTTGACGAACGTGCCACGGCCGCGTTCCACGCGCACCACGTGCTGGGCCTGCAGCGTCTTCATCGCCTCGCGCACGGTCATCCGGCTGACGTCGTGCTGCGCGCTCAGCTCGAGCTCCCCCGGCAGGGTCGAGTCGGGCGCGAACTCGCCGGTCACGATCCTGTTCAGGAGGTCGTCGGCGACCATCGCGGCCAAGGACTGACGTGCCACGCTGCGTCCTCCTCCGGCTCTGATGTGCCTGGTCATCCTATGGTCGGCCATCGTCTTGACGGTCCGTCCTCCGGCTGGCACACTCTATCGCAAATGTCAGATGTCAGACATCTGACAGGTGGATATTCCGGAGACAAGGGAGTTCTCGTGATCCTCGAATCTGACCTGCTGGCGGCGTTCCCCGCCGAGGAGCAGGTGAGCGCGGCAACGGTCGCGGCCGGTGTGGCGGACGCACCCCGCGTGCTGGTCGTGCTCGACGACGACCCCACCGGCACGCAGTCGGTCTCGGACCTTCCGGTGCTCACGCGCTGGGAGCCCGAGGACTTCCGGTGGGCGTTCACCCACCGGGTCGGGTCGGCGCCAGCGTCCGCCGTGTACGTGCTCACCAACACGCGCAGCCTGGACCCCGCCCAGGCTGCGGACCGCAACCGCGAGGTCGTGACCAACGCGCTGGCCGCCGCGGCGCAGACCGGCACGACCCTGGGCTTCGTCAGCCGCTCCGACTCCACCCTGCGCGGGCACTACCCGCTCGAGCCGGACGTCATCGCGGCCACCCTGCTCGCGGTCGCCGGGCAGCCGACCGACGGCGTCGTGATCGTGCCCGCGTTCCCCGACGCGGGCCGGGTCACCATCGGCGGCGTGCACTACATGCGCGACGGCGACGCCCTGACCCCCGTCTCGGAGACCGAGTTCGCCAAGGACGCCAGCTTCGGCTTCGCGAGCTCCGAGCTCGCGGGCTACGTCGAGGAGAAGTCCGCCGGCCGGTTCGCCGGCGCCGATGTCATCGTGCTGGACCTGAAGATCGTCCGCGGCGGAGCGAGCGTCATCGCGGATGCGATCGACCCCGCCACGGCCTCCACCCCGATCGTCGTCGACATCGTCACGGAGAACGACCTGCGCGCGCTCGCCCTCGGCCTGGCCGAGGCGGAGCGGCGCGGCAAGCACCTGCTCTACCGGGTCGGACCGCCGTTCGTCCGCGCGCGCATCGGCCAGGAGGAGCGCGCGCCGCTGACCGGTTCGGACGCCTTCACCGGCGCCCCGGCCGAGGGCGGCGGGCTGATCGTCGTCGGCTCCCACGTCGGCGTCACGACCCGCCAGCTCGCGGACCTCACGACGCGGCACACCTCCGCGACCATCGTGGAGCTCCGGGTGGAGTCCCTGCTGGACGAGACGCTGGCCGCCGGTCACGTCGCGGCCACGGTGGCCGCCGTCGTCGACGCCCTCGCCGGGACGGACGTCGTGCTGCACACCAGCAGGCTGCTCGTGCGGACCGACGACCGGGCCGAGTCGCTGCGGATCGCGCGCACCGTCTCCGCCGCCATCGTCGAGGTGGTCCAGCGCACGCTCGCGGTGCGACCGCCGAGATTCGTCATCGCCAAGGGCGGCATCACGTCCTCCGACGTCGCCGCCCACGGGCTGGCGATCCGGCACGCGATCGTGCGCGGCCCGATGCTGCCCGGAATCGTCTCGCTCTGGGAGCCCGTCGACGGTCCCGCCCAGGGCATCCCGTTCGTGGTGTTCGCCGGCAACGTCGGCGACGAGCGGTCCCTGTTCGACGTCGTGCGCAAGCTCAGCACGACCCTCTGACCACCCCCTTCCGAAGGAAGAACTGCCATGTCGACACAGACGTCAACCACTTCAACCCGCACCGTCGCGGTCCTCGGCCTGGGCGCGATGGGCCTGCCGATGGCGGCCCGGCTCGCCTCCGAGCTCACGGTCCACGGCTTCGACATCGACGAGAGCCGGCTGCTGCTCGCCGCCGGCCACGGGGTCGAGCGGTTCGACTCCGCCCGGGCCGCCGCGGCCGGCGCCGATGCGGTCCTGCTCGCCGTCCGCAACGGTGAGCAGCTCAGCGACCTGCTGTTCGGCGCCGACGGCGTCGCCGAGGTCCTCACGCCGGGCGCGGTGGTCATCCTGACCAGCACCGTCGGGACCGAGGCGATCGCGGCGACCGTCGAGCGTCTCGCAACGTTCGGGGTCGCGCTCGTGGACGCTCCCCTGTCCGGCGGTCCCGTGCGCGCCGGGGAAGGTGACCTGCTGATCGTCGTCGGCGCCGAGCCGACGGCGCTCGCCAAGGCTCGTCCGGTCCTCGAGCTGCTCGCCTCGACCCTGACGGTCGTCGGCGACAACCCCGGGGACGGCCAGGCGCTGAAGACCGTCAACCAGCTGTTGTGCGGCGTGCACATCGCCGCCGCCGCCGAGGCACTCGCCCTGGCCGACGCGCTCGGCCTGGACCGGGCCAAGACCCTCGACGCCCTCGGCGCCGGAGCGGCGGGCTCGTTCATGCTCACCAACCGGGGGCCCCGGATCCTCGAGGCCTACTCCCCCGAGGGCGCCGAGGTGCTCAGCCGGCTGGACATCTTCGTCAAGGACATGGGCATCGTCGGCAAGGCCACCCGCGCCGCCGGGCTGCCCTCTCCCCTCGCCGCTGCCGCCGAGCAGCTCTACCTGCTCGGGCAGGCCCAGGGCCTCGGCGCCCAGGACGACTCCGCCGTCGTCAAGGTCCTCGCCCCCACGCTCCGCTCCCGCTGACCCCCACCCGACGACCCGTTCGTCCACGTCAAAGGAGACGTACGAAATGACCTCTGTCAGTCACCCCCTGACGGTGTGGGCCGCCGACGCCCCCGCCGTCATCACACCCTCCGTCCACCTCGGGACCGGAGTGCTCCTGACCATCGCGGCCGCCGGGATCGCCCTGCTGCTGGTGCTGATCATCCGGTTCAAGATCCAGGCGTTCATCGCGCTGCTGTTTGTCAGCATCGTGGTCGCTGTCGCCGCCCGGATTCCGTTGGCGGACGTCTTCACCGTCGTCTCCAACGGGGTCGGGGCGACCCTCGGCAAGGTCGCCATCCTGATCGCGCTCGGAGCGCTGCTCGGCAGGTTGATCGAATTCTCCGGCGGCGTGCAGTCCCTCGCCAACCACGTCACCGAGAAGTTCGGCCGCACGCGGGTCGCCATCGCCCTCACTGTGGTGGGCTTCCTGGTCGCCATCCCGGTGTTCTTCGAGGTCGGCATCATCGTGCTGGTCCCGATCGTGTACGCGTTCGCCAAGATCGCCGGCGTCAACCCGATCAAGTTCGGCCTGCCGATGGCGGGGATCATGCTCTCGATCCACGTCGTCGTGCCGCCGCACCCCGGGGTCGTCGCCGGCGCGGGGATCCTCGGCGCCGACATCGGCCTGATCGCGATGATCGGCCTGGCGATCTGCGTCCCGCTCGGTTTCCTGTCCTACGCGGTCGCGGGCCTGATGAACCGCCGCGAGTACGCGCTCGCGCCGGCCGTCAAGGCCCAGCTCGACGAGCTCGGCCACTTCGACACCCACGCGTCCTCGTCCGGGCGCGGGACTGCCGGTCCGCCGCGCCCCGCGCTGATCGTCTTCCTGATCGCCGCCCCCATCGTCCAGATCCTGATCGGGACGGCCGGAACCCTGATCCTCGGCAAGGACAGCCCGCTCTACGGGCTCGCCTCGTTCGTCGGCAACCCGTTCTTCGCGCTGCTGGTCGCCGTCACCCTGGCGTTCTTCCTGCTCGCCGTTCGCCGCGGGTGGTCCATGAAGGACACCGGCGACATCCTCGAGGGCGGCCTGCCCCCGATCGCCTCGATCCTGATGGTGGTCGCCGGTGGCGGCGTGTTCGGTGAGGTGCTCCGGGTGAGCGGCATCGGCGCCGCGCTGTCCGGGACGCTGGACAGCCTCGGCCTGCCGATCGTCGTGATGGGCTTCGTCATCTCTCTCGCGCTGCGCGCCGCGCAGGGCTCGGCGACCGTCGCGATCGTCACGACGGCGGGGCTGCTGACGGCGGCCGTGCAGGGCGGCGCGTACACCCCGGTCCAGGTCGCGGTCATCGTGGTCGCGATCGGGTTCGGGGCGCTCGGGCTGTCCCACGTGACCGACGCCGGGTTCTGGGTCGTGGTGCGGTACTACGGGTTGACGGTGTCCGACGGGCTCAAGACGTGGACCGTGCTCACGACGGTCCTCGGGTTTGCCGGGTTCGCGCTGACGTACGGCGTCTGGGTGCTGGTGGGCGGCCTGGGTACCTGACGAGGGCTGGTCGCACCAGGTGCTGCGCGCTGATCCGCTCAGAGCGCCGAACAGAGGCCCGCGGCCACCAGGTGTGCGGCAAGCCGAGACCCGCCGGCTACTGGGCAATACTTCGTGCGTGAAGCCAGCCAACGCGACCAGAGCCGTGCTGTTCGACGTCGACGGCACGCTGATCGACGCCGCGGCCAACCAGCGGCGGGCGTGGGCGCAGTGGGCCCACGAGTACGGCGTCGACCCCGACGCGACGTATGCGGTCGCCCTGCGCACCCGGCCGACCGAGACGTTCGCGATCGTCGCTCCCGACGCCGACTCCGCGCGCTGCCTGCACCGGTTTCACGAGCTCGAGGACGAGGACGCCGCGACCGGCACCTACTCCGCGTTCGACGGCGCGGCCACGCTGCTCGGCCGGGTGCGGGACCGGCCGTGGGCGCTGGTCACGTCCAACTATGCGCACCGCGTCCGGATCCGGTTCGCGCGCACGGGCCTGCCGGTCCCGCCCCTGATCGTCGATGCCGCGGCCGTCAGCCGGGGCAAGCCCGAGCCGGAGGGCTACCTGCTCGCGGCCCGGGAGCTGGGGGCCACTCCCGAGAACTGTCTCGTTCTCGAGGACGCCCCGTCCGGCATCGCCGCCGCCCGTGCCGCGGGTGCGATGGTGTGGGCCGTCAACGCGGACGCTCCGATGGCCGGCGCCGACCGCACCTACCGGACCCTCAACGACGCCGTCGGCGACGTCCTCGAGTTCGCCTTCGCCGACACGCGCTGACGAAGGCGCAGCCGCGGGGCGATACCATCGTCAAGTGACGATGACTTCCGCACCCCTGGACACGTCCGAACCCGACGGACACAGCGACCTGTCGGCGCTGTCCGCCGCGGCGTGCATGTTCCGAAGCCTCGGCGACGCGGGGCGACTGGAGATCCTGCGTCACCTGGCGACTCGGGAGCACAACGTGCGGGACCTGACCTCCCACCTCGACCTCGCGCAGTCCACCGTGTCGGCGCACCTCGCCTGCCTTCGTGACTGCGGCCTGGTTTCGTCCCGGCCGCTCGGCCGATCGACGATGTGGTCGCTCGCCACCGGTCCCGAGATTCTCGGGGTGCTCGCCGCCGCCGAACAGCTGCTCGCGGCGACCGGCGACGCCGTCGCGCTCTGCCCGACGTACGGCGAGGCGGCGAACCGATGACCGCGAGCCCAGCGGTCGGCGCACCCATCCTCGCGGTGGAGGACCGCCTGCGCCTCGGGCGTCGGGCTCAGCTGCTCGCCGGCGTAAGCGTCGCCTACAACGTCATCGAGGGCGCCGTCGCGATCACCGCGGGAGTGCTGGCCGGGTCGGTCGCCCTGGTCGGCTTCGGTCTCGACTCGGTCGTCGAGGTCTCCAGCGGCTTGATCATCGTGTGGCAGTTCACCCACCGCCTGCCCGAGACCCGGGAACGTCGCGCCCTGCGCCTGATGGCCTGGTCGTTCTTCGCCCTCGCCGCGTACGTCGCCGTCGAATCGGTCCGCACACTCCTCGGCGGCACGGTGCCGGACCCGTCGCCGATCGGCATCGGGCTCGCGTCCGCGTCGCTCGTGATCATGCCGTTCCTCTCGTGGGCGCAGCGCCGCACGGGCCGGGCCCTGAGCTCGGGCGCGGTGGTGGCCGACTCGACTCAGACCCTCCTGTGCACCTACCTCTCGGCGGTCCTCCTGGTGGGGCTCGTCCTCAACGCCACGCTCGGCTGGAGCTGGGCCGACCCCGTCGCCGGGCTCGTCATCGCCGCCGTCGCCGCCAAGGAGGGCCTCGCGGCGTGGCGCGGCGAGGCGTGCACCTGCCTGCCCAGCGCCCAGTCCGACGACGACTGCGACTGCGCCGACGGGTGCACCGACGCGTGCTGCACGGCCGACGAGCTCCCGACGAGCGCCCAGTTGGTGCAGCTCGGTGAGCGCCCGGACGACAGCCGGTAGGTCCTAAGCGCCGCGCGGGGCGTACATGATGACGGCGACCCCGAGCAGGCAGATGGCCGCGCCGGTGAGGTCGTACCGGTCCGGGCGAAACCCGTCGACGACCATGCCCCAGGCCAGCGACCCTGCCACGAACACCCCGCCGTACGCGGCCAGGATGCGGCCGAAGTTCGCGTCGGCCTGCAACGTCGCGACGAAGCCGTACAGGCCGAGCGCGACGACCCCGGCGCCCACCCACAGCAAGCCGCGATGTTCGCGCACGCCCTGCCACACGAGCCAGGCGCCGCCGATCTCAGCGATCGCGGCCAGGACGAACAACGCGACGGACCTCACGATGGACATGCCCGGAGCCTAGGCGGACAGGGCCCTGGGCGTTCCCGCGGAAACGTCCAGGGGCGTTCGCTGCCGGTTGACGCGTGCCGCCTGACAGGCTGCGAACATGACGAGTACACGGGAGCCAGGTCGAGCATCTCGGGGCGGGGCACGGCGATGAGGTTCGCCGGCTCGCCATCCTGGCTGCTGAGCACGTCGGTGGACGCCATGCCGCACACCGCGCTGTACATCCGGGACGCGCTGGGCCTGGATACCTCGGCCGACGACGTGTCGCCGCCGCCGCTGAGCCATCGGCCGCCAGACCGGCGCAAGCTCCTGAGCGAGAGCGAGCGCTCCCGGGCCAGCTCCCAGTGGCTCCCGTGGTGGCAGGCAATTCTCACGCAAGAATCCGTCCTGCACGGAACCACCAACACGGCCGATTTCCAGGCCTGGTACGCGCGGTTCGCGGCCGAACGAGCGCGCACTGTCGGGGATCCGCCCGAGTTCGACGCCCTCATGGGGAGCCCTGAGCTTCGGCGCGCCGTCATCGATCTCGATCCGGAGGCTCACAGCTACCGCGATCACACGAGATCAGCCGACGCCGGCGAACCCACGATTCCCTGGACCATTGCGCGCGACGCGGCCGAGGATGTCGCCCTGCGCCATGGCGTATCCGTGGGCGAGGTCCGCGGAGTCGTTCTCATTCTCGGGGTCGAAGGCGTCTGGTCCCGGATCCTGCAGCCCGGGGTCATGATCTGCTCGGACGCTTGCCTGGCGGACACCGCGATCTCGACCCGCCTGGTCCGCGAGGTCTTCGAGTCGGCTCTGCCGTAGGTCACCGGTCGTTCGACGATCGAACAAAACATCACCTGTCGAGAGCGGTTTCTCTCCGCGTCGCAAGACCCGCCAAATTCGTGCCCACCAATTGCGTCCCGGGTATTGACACTCTCGGCCGTTCCGGTATCATAGAACACATGTTCGATGACGAGTTCGGTGGGGATGGCGACGAGCATGTCGCGTCCGTTGTCGAGCCGTCGGCGGATTTGCTGGCTTTGTGGGCGGTCGAGGACGCGCGGTATGAGGATCCGAAGGTCGTAGCTGCTGAGGTCGCGGAGTTCTTGGAGCGGGAGGCGTTCTTCGAGGCGCTGGCGCGCGGCGAGGACCAGGACCCGCGGCCGTGCGAGGGGATGTACCTGGCACCGGGGTCCGCGGCCCTGGCGGCCTGGGCCGACTCGGTGGACTCCGAGCAGCTGCCGGACTACGAGCTCGTCGAGCAGATCGCCGCGTTGGAACGGACCGCGTCCTGGGCCAAGGCCCGCCAGCTCGCCGCGGTCGAGGTGCTCTCCCGGCGCGATGCGATGAACCCGGCCTGGCCCGTCGCGGTCTCCCAGTCCGGCATCGTCGGTGAGGAGGTCGCCGCCCGGCTGGGTACCTCCCGGCAGGCCGGCCGGGAGCTGGTCGAGGCCAGCAAGCTGCTCGCCGGCGAGCTGATGGCGACCGGGGACGCGTTGGAGGTCGGGGACCTGGACTGGGGCAAGGCCAAGATCGTGGTCGCCGCCCTCAAGGAC
>NZ_DATCNW010000359.1:0-13235 GCF_036565025.1 Pengzhenrongella sp. | reverse complement strand
CGCCACGGCCCCGCCGCTGCGCGCGGACCGGGGGCCGGACACCGACGGTCAGCAGAACGGACATCCGCGACGGCGCCCGTGGGCCGTGCGGGACACCTCGTTCGTGATCGAACCCGGACAGCTCGCCGCGTTCGTCGGGCCGTCGGGTGCCGGCAAGACCACCCTGAGCTACCTCGTCCCGCGGCTCTACGAGGTCAACAAGGGCGCGGTGCTGATCGACGGCCACGACGTGCGGGACGTGACGATGGGCTCGCTGGCCGACGTCGTCGGCATGGTCACCCAGGACCCGTACCTGTTCCACGCGTCGATCGCGGCGAACCTGCGGTACGCGCGCCCGGACGCCACAGACGCCGAGCTCGAGGAGGCCTGCCGCGCGGCGAACATCCACGACCGGATCGTCTCGTTCTCCGACGGGTACGACACCACCGTCGGCGAGCGGGGCTACCGGCTCTCGGGCGGGGAGAAGCAACGGATCGCGATCGCGCGGGTGCTGCTCAAGGACCCCCGGATCCTGATCCTCGACGAGGCGACGTCGGCCCTCGACTCGTCCTCCGAACGGCTCGTGCAGGAGGCGCTCGCCGCGGCGATGACGCGGCGGACGACGCTCGCCATCGCGCACCGGCTCTCGACGATCCGCCACGCGGACGTGATCTTCGTGGTCGACGACGGCCGGGTCGTCGAGCGCGGCACCCATGCCGAGCTCGTCACGGTGACCGACGGGCTGTACGCCCGGCTGTACGCCGAGCAGTTCGGTGGCGGTCGGGTCGAGGCCCGGTTCGCGGACGGTGTGATGTTCACCGACGGGGTCGTGCTCGCCCAGCCGAACTCCTCCGAGAACTGAGCGGGCGCGGGCGACCCACCCCCAGGGCACCGCGGCGCGGCCTCGTCCCCAGGGCGCGGCGGGGGCCCGTGCGCCGGCCGGGCACCGTCACGATGCTGGCGGCCATGACGACCTTCGATGAGAACTGGGACGACGACTACTTCGACGACGACGAGGACGATCCGTTCGGCGACAGCCTGTTCGGTGACGACGCGCTCGACGACGACCCCTTCGACGACGACCCGGGCGGGCTGCCCGTGCCGGGCGTCCTGCTCGGTACCGACGAGGACGTGCACCAGCACCTGCTCGCGATGGTCGGGCCGGAGCGGGACGGCCCGCGGGCCCTGTGGGTGGTGTTCCTCGACGACGCCGAGCGCGCCATGCCGCTGGTGATCCCGATCGGCGACCTGCCGACGATGGTGGATCGGGTGATGGTCGCGAACCTCGCGGGCATCCTGCGCGTCCTGGTCGACGAGAACGCGCCCGGCGGGTGCGTCGCCTTCGCCCTGGTGCGGCGCGCGGGAGGTGACCGGGGCACCTACGAGGTCGGCTGGTCCGACGCGCTCCGCGAGGCGATGTCCTGCGTCGGGCTCCCCGTGCGCGCGATCGTGGCCATCGGCCGGGACCGGTCACGCGTGCTGCCGGCGACGCGGGCCGCGTGACCGGACCCCGGCAGTCCCCCGAACGGCTCAGCACAACCACCCGACGAGTCGAGCGTCACACCGGGAGAGTTGCCACGGAGCACCGCTGACCGCCACCATGAGAGCCGAGGCCGTGCCGGTGTATGACTACCTGGGAAGCCTCGAGCACCTGGCCCACCGGGCCACGACCAACGACCGACGTTCACGGGACCTTCACTTCGTGCTGGAACACGAACGGGCTCGTGAGCGTTGAACACGACGGTAGAGAACTCATCGAAGTAAAACGGAGGCCCTAATGGCGAACCGATCCCTGCGCGGAATGCGCATCGGTTCCAACAGCTTGGAGACCGAAGAGGGCGTCGAGTTCGCTCCCCGGCTCCAGGCGCACTACGACTGCCCGAACGGGCACACCATCATCCTGCCCTTCTCGACCGAGGCCGACGTGCCGCTGGTCTGGGAGTGCCGGTGCGGCGAGGAAGCCCTGCTCCGCGACGCCACGAGGCCTGAGCCCAAGAGCGGCAAGCGGCCGCGCACGCACTGGGACATGCTCCTTGAGCGCCGCACGGTCAAGGAGCTCGAGGAGCTGCTCGACGAGCGGCTCGACCTGCTCCGTGCGGGAAAGCTCCGCAGAAGCGCCTGACCGACGCTCGTCCGCACGCGCGGACGAGGATGTCAGGACGACGATCGACCGAACAGCCGGCGCATTGCGCCGGCTGTTTGTCGTGCGTGGTGCGCCGCACCCCAGGTCGTGACCAGGGTGAGCGCCTCGATCACGATCGCGCGGCTCATCTTCGAGGTGCCCTGCACCCGCTCGACGAACGTGATCGGGACCTCGACGACCCGGCCGCCCGAGCGCAGCACCCGCCAGGCCATGTCCACCTGGAAGCAGTACCCGTGCGAGGCGACCGCCTCGAGGTCGAGACCGGCCAGGGTCGCGGCGCGGTAGGCGCGGAAGCCCCCGGTCGCGTCCCGCAGCGGTAGCCCGAGCATCATCCGGGTGTACGCGTTGCCCGCGCGGGAGAGCAGCTCGCGGCGGCGCGGCCAGTTCACCACGGTCCCGCCGGGCACCCACCGGGAGCCCAGCACCAGGTCGGCGTCGGACAGCGCGGCCAGCAGCCGCGGCAGGTCCTCGGGCCGGTGCGAACCGTCGGCGTCCATCTCGACGATGACCTCGTAGCCCTCGGCCAGCGCCCAGGCGAACCCCGCGACGTACGCGCGCCCGAGTCCGAGCTTCTCCTCGCGGTGCAGCACGTGCACGGCGGCGTCGTCGGCGGCAGCGCGGTCCGCGAGGTCCCCGGTGCCATCGGGGCTACCGTCGTCGATCACCAGGACGTCCGCCTCCGGGACGGCCGCGCGCAGCCGGGCGAGGGTCCCGGGCAGCGCGTCGCGCTCGTTGAAGGTCGGGATGAGGACGACGGTGCGGCGCATCAGAGGCGACCCTCCGGGCGGTGGGCCCGGCGGACGCGGGTCGCGCCCACCATGCCGGAGACCACGATCACCAGCGCGAGGCCGTCGAAGGCCCACGCGAGCCAGTCCCCGATGACCGTGGCCGGCGTGAGCGACGTGCGCAGCGGGAGGGCCGCGACGAGCTGCGCCGCCGTGAACAGGTCGGTGCGCTGGCTGACCGCGCCGTTCGGCGCGATGATCGCGCTGACCCCGACCGTGGAGATCTGCACGGTCGCACGGCCGTGCTCGATGGCCCGCAGGCGGGCCATCGCCAGCTGCTGGGTGGACTCGTCGGTGAAGCCGAACGACGCGTTGTTGGTCTGCTCGACGATGACCTCGGCGCCCGCGCGCACCGAGGAGCGCACCAGGGGGTCGTAGGCGATCTCGAAGCAGATCACGTCGCCCAGCACGACCGTGCGGTGCAGGCGCGGCACCGCGAGCGGCACGACGCCGACCTTCGTGCCGGCGATCATGTCGTTGCGCACGAGGTCCACCTCGTGGGAGAACGGGCGGATCCACTTGCGCAGCGGGATGTACTCGCCGAACGGGGCCGGGTGCTGCTTGACGTAGCGCGCGACGGGCCCCGTGCCGGGTTCCCACAGCAGGCCGGTGTTGTACCGGCCCCCGCTCGCGGGGTACTCGACGGTGCCGACCAGCATGGGCGCGGTGACCGCCTTGGCGGCCGCGTCGATCTCGGCCGCCGCGGAGTAGTCGGCCTCGGGGTCGACGTCGGTCCCGTTCTCGGGCCACAGGACCACGTCGAGCTCGCCGGGCTTGACCTGCTTCAGCAGCTCGTGGGTGCCCTTCGCGTGCAGGTCGAGCACCGCTCGCTGCTGGGAGAAGGCGTCCGCGCCCGGCGTCGGCACGTTGCCCTGCACGGCGCCGACCTGCAGGTTCCCGGCCTGCGCCTGGGTGTCCAGCGGCACCAGCAGGCCGGCGCCGACGAGCAGCACGCCGACGCCGATCGCCAGGGTCGTGCGGCCGACGCGCAGCCGGGCCGCGGAGAGCACGCTGATCGCGAGCAGCACCCCGACGCCGGCGACGGCGGCCGAGACGAGCGGGGCGCCGCCGAGCCATGCGAGCCGCACGAGCGGCGAGTCCTCCTGCGAGAACGCCAGGCGTCCCCACGGGAAGCCACCGAACGGCGCCGTGGAGCGCAACTCCTCCGTCGCGACCCAGAGCACCACGAACGCCGTCGCCTGCAGCCAGGGACCGCGCCAGATGGCCACGCCGCGGCGCGCCCACGTCCACGCGATGGCGAACAGGGCGATGTACAGGGCTTGGAACACGGTCAGCGCGAACCACGGCACGCGGCCGACCACATAGTTGGACCAGGAGATGTGGGTCGCGAAGAACGCGAGGCCCCACACCAGGCCGACCAGGCAGTTCCAGCGCGCGCTGTCGCGGCGCAGCGCGAAGAACAGCAGCGCCATCCCGACGAACGCGGCACCCCACCAGCCACGGCCGGGGAAGGCGGCGTCGGTGATCAGCCCGCCGGCTGCAGCGAGCCCGAGGGCCCACCAGCGGTTGGGCTCGGGCAGGGACATTCGAGAAGGCTACGACAGCCATGACGTGTGCTGGACCGACCCGCCCGGTCGAGCCGAACTGATCGACCCGACCGACCGGCCCGCGTGTCCTTCGTACCAGACGCCACCCCTGCGTTGCGTGGGCGCCTGTTGTCTGTTGAACACGCGGGCCAAGCCGGTGCCCGCCACCACGTCGGTGCGAGCGGCCCGCTCCAGCGGAGACGTGCTCAGCGCCTGTCGAATGGGAACGAGAGAAAACCTACCGGCTCGGTCGGTGCTGTCAAAGGGAAGTCTGCGCAGGTCACGCGCGTCCGCGCAGGTCAGGACCGTCGACTGTGGCCCCGATCACTCGCCGTCCCTGGCGTGTCGCGCGGTGTGTCGCGGTGTGTCCTCCCGAATGGCGCCGCCGGCGCGCCGCGAGGTGCGCGACTCAGCCGAGCGCGTCGTGGATCACCACGCCGTCGCGCAGGGTGCGCAGGCACACCGGCGGGGCGGCGTCCGGTCCCAGCTCGGGGAGCAACGGGGTGCCGGCGCGGGCGTCGGTGCTCCAGGAGGAGACCCGCCCGGCGCCGCCCTGCACGACGAGGTGGTCCGCGCGCCACACGGCGAGGTGGGCGGGGGCGCCCAGGCGGATCTCACCCGCGCCGGTGTGGTCGAGTCCCGCCAGTCGCCATCCGCCACGGGTGTGCGCCCGGAACGCGGCACGGGCCGAGATCCGCTGGTCGGCCTCGTGCAGCACGACGGCGCCGCGCACGCCCGCCCACGGGTCGAACGGCGTCACCGGGGAGTCGGAGCCGAACGCAAGCGGGATCCCGGCCGCGGCCAGGTCGGCGAGCGGGTTGAGCGCCGCGGCACGCCCCGCCCCGAGCCGGGCGGCGTACATCCCGCCGGGGCCGCCCCAGGCGGCGTCGAAGGCGGGCTGCACGCTCATCCGGACGCCCAGCAGCACGAGCGCAGCGAGCGTCGGCGCGTCGATCATCTCGGCGTGCTCGATGCGGTGGCCCGCACCACGGATCGCACCGAGGCCCTCGACGTCGACCGCGCTGCGCAGGCCGGCCAGCAGCTCGTCCATCGCGCGGTCACCGATGACATGGAACCCCGCGTGCACCCCGACCCTGGTCACGGCCGACAGGTGCAGGGCGAGCTGCTCGGCGCTCAGGTACAGCGAACCGGTGTGCGCGCCGGGCGCCGGCAGGTCGAGGTACGGCGCCCGCAGCGCCGCGGTACGCGAGCCGAGGGACCCGTCGACGTTCAGGTCCCCGCCGATGCCGGTCAGGCCGGGGACGGCGGCCAGCAGCTCGCGGGCGTCGTCGGGCGTCGCGCACAGCTCGGCGCGATAGCCGACGACGTGCGGCAACGCGCCCTCGGCGCCGGCGGTCAGCGCCAGCAGGGTGCGCAGGCCCTCGCGGGTGTCCACGAACGGCGCGCTGTGCTCGTGCACGGACGCGATGCCCTGGGCCGCGGCCGCACCGAGGGCGAGGCGGTACAGGGCAGCCCGGCGGACCGGGTCGATCTCGCGGGCCGCGTCGCGGGCGGCGTGGTGGGCCTCCCCCGTGACGCGGCCGTCGGGCTCCCACCCGGGCATCGCGCTCAGACCGGCCACGTCCGCGAACGAGGAGGACACGATCGCGGAGTGCACGTCCACCCGGGCGAGATACACCGGGGCGCCGCCCGTGGCCGCGTCGATCTCCGTGCGGGTCGGTCCGCGGCCCTCGGGCCAGTCCTGCTCGTCCCAGCCGAACCCCAGCAGCGGCCCGCTGGCCCCGGCCCGGGTCGCGCCGGCCGCCCGCGACAGGGCACCCAGGGCGTCGGCGAGGGAGTGGATGCCGGCCGCGGCGGTCAGATCGAGACCTTCGAGGGCGAGGCCCGTCTCGAGCACGTGCGCGTGCGCGTCGACGAACGCGGGCGCGACCAGCGCGCCGTCCAGGTCCACGACCTCGTCGGCGTTCGCCGCGAGTCCGTCCGCGGTGTCGTTCGCGCCGAGCCAGGTGATGACCCCGTCGCTCACCAGCAGGGCCTCCGCGAACGGGTCGGCCGGGGAATGGATGACGCCGTTGCGGTACAGGGTGCTGCTCACAGTCGCTCACGATAGGCGCTGCGGGCGCCGCCCCTCGCCGCGTCCCACGGCGAGACGGCGGCCCGGGCACGTCGGGGCCTCACCGGGTGTGTCCGTATTCACCGGCCGGAAGCCGAGTACCGATGCGGGTGCCAAGCGTGTCGTCGCGGTCGACGTGACCGGCCTCCCGATGGGGGGCTGGTTGTGGCGGCATACACGCACGAGAGCGTCGCGACCGAGCTCCTTCTCACCCACCTCGCGGAGGCGGGGATGACCAAGCGGCTCGAGCTGGTGCTGGTCGACCGGGGCACCTCAGCGAAGGCCGCCGCGCGGTTGAGCCGCGAGCTCAACGTCGAGGTGCGCTGGATCGGTGGGACGACAAGCAGCCGGTGTTCAGGCCGATCGCGCACGCGTGGCGGGTCGAGGTTGCCCACGGCCGGCTCGGCAGGTCCCGCCGCTTGGCGAAGTCGTTCGAGAACACCACCAGGTCCGGGTCGGCCTGGTTGCGGCTGGCGTGCGCCGCGCTCGTCATGTGGCACCTGACCAAGCCCGCGCCGGCGCGGATGAGGCACCAACTGGTTGCGTGAACCGGGCGCTGATCACTGCGTTGTCGGTGGCGACCGGCACCATCGTCCGCATGCCGCGTCGCACACCCAGTACCGAGCCGTTGCGCTCGGCCACAGGTGTGCCACTGACGCGGGCGGTGACGTTCAAGTTCGCGCTCGACCCGAACCATGCCCAGGAGCGGGCGCTGTTCACGCACGCAGGCGCTGCGCGGTTCGCGTTCAATCACCACCTGGGCCGCATCAAGGCGAACCTCGACCAGCGCGAAGCTGAGAGGAGCTACGGGGCCACGCCCGACGAGCTGACTCCGTCGTTGTCGTGGTCGAAGTTCTCCTTCATCAACGAGTTCAACGCGTGGAAGAACGGCCAGCTGGAGACCAGCCGCGTCAACGACGACGGCAGCGCCGGCCTGCATTGGCGGGCTGAAGTCTCCTCGGACGTGTTCGAATGCGCCTCGGTCAACGCCGCCCAGGCCCTGGCCAACTTCTCCGACTCACGCAAGGGCGCACGCGGCGGCAAGACCGTGGGCTTCCCGAAGTTCAAGGCCAGGCACAAGTCGGCGCCCAGCTTCCGGCTGCGGAATCGTTCGAAGGTCGCAGCGTCGCAGGCGTTGCGCGTGGCCGGCCCGAAGTCCCTGCGGCTGCCGACGATCGGTGAGATCCGGATCCACGGGTGCACGCGCACAATTCGCCGGATGCTCGAGGGCGGCCGGCTGCACCTGTACTCGGCCAGCATCCGGTTCGAGCGCGGCCGCTGGCACGTCGCTCTCACGGGCCTGGCAGCCCAGACCCACCACGAGCGCAGGTCAGCCGCCGGCCGCCACCAGGTGGCCGCCGGCCTGGACGTGGGCATCAAGTCGTTGGCTGTCGTAGCCGACGCACACGGGCACGTGCTGCACGTGGTCAAGGGGGTGAACGCGTTGCAGCACGCGCAAGAACGCCTCAAGCGCGCCAACCAGAGCCTCTCGAGAACCAAGAAGGGCTCCAACGGTCGCGCCAAGGCCGCACGACGGCTCGGGCGGATCCACGCCCGGGTCGCGCACCTGCGCGCCGACCTCGCGCACCAGCTCTCCTACCAGCTCGCGACCACGCTCACGAGACTCACGGTCGAGGACCTGTTCGTCGCCGGGATGGTCCAGCTGCACAGCCTCGCCCGGCACATCGCCGACGCCGGCCTCGGTGACCTCGGGCGTCTGCTCGCCTACAAGGCCCGCTGGTACGGCCTCGAGCTAGTTCAGGCAGACCGGTGGTTTCCGTCGTCCAAGACCTGCTCAGGCTGCGGCGCCATCAAGGGCGACCTCACCCTGGCAGACCGGACCTACTCGTGCGCTTGCGGGCTGGTCATCGACCGGGACGTGAACGCCGCGATCAACCTGGCCCGCTGGACCCCCGCAGCACCGGCCTCACCGCCAGTAGCACTGGCCGCCTGACACCCGTCAACGTGTCTGCACCCGGATGCACCGGGGAAGAGCCGATCGCCACCCTGCAGTTCCGGGGCCCTGGGTCGGAACCGGCACCACACCAGCCCCGCTGGTGGCCGGACGGCGACCAAGCACCACCCCGCCTCACGCGGGGAACGGTCAAGGGCCGCCGGTGTGACCCGAATAGGGACACACGCAGTCAGAGCGAGGAGTAGGCCACCACCCCGCGGCGCAGCCCGACGACGCCGCGGTGCGCCGCCTCGCGCACCCGCGCGGACGGGGCCGCCTGGGCGATCTGGTCCAGCAGGTCGATGACCTGCTTGCACCACCGCACGAAGTCCCCGGCGGCCAGGTCGGTACCCTTGAGCACGACCTCCAGGCTGCGCCCGGACGCCCACCGGTGCACGGCCTCGACGAGGCCGAGGTCGAGCGGACCGGTGGACTCGACGTGGTGCTGGTGCTCCAGGTCGTCCAGCTCGGACCAGAGCTGCACGGTCTCGTCGAGGGCGCGCCCGAGCCTGCCGGCCGGGCCGCCCGGGATGCGCGGCTCACCCTGGTCGTCGCGGCGCGCGGAGTACAGGACGGTCGAGACGGCGGCGGCGAGGGCCGGCGGGTCCAGCTCGTCCCACACGCCGCGGCGCAGGCACTCGGCGACCAGCAGGTCGTTCTCCGCATACAGGCGGCGCAGCCACTGGCCGTCGGAGGTCACGGTGACCTGCGACCGCCCGCCGTCCTCGGTCGTCGTGGTGGCGAGGTAGCCGAGGCGGTCCAGCACGTCGCAGATCCGGTCGAACACCCGGGCGATCGAGCTCGTGCGGCCCTCGATCCGGGCGACCAGGGCGGCGTGCTCGCGGTTCAGCTTGTCCCAGCGCTCGGCCCAGCGCGCGTGCTCATCCCGGTCCGGGCACGAGTGGCACGGGTGGGCGCGCACGCGGCGGCGCAGGGCGGCCAGCTCGGCGTCGTCGGCCGCGGCGGCGCGCTTCTTTCCCGCGGGCCGGGCGCGCCCGCGGTGCTCGCCGCCGTTCTCCGAGAGCCAGGCGCGCAGCGTCGCGGCGAGGTCGCGGCGCGCGGCGGGGTTGCGCGCGTTGAAACCGCGCTGGACCCCCAGCGAACCCACCGTCCGCACCCCCGTGGGCACGTCCGCGACGGACACCCGGCGCACCTGGCGGTCCACGGTGAGCACCGTCGGACGCGGGCCCTCCACGCCGGCGCCGGCGCCGGGATCGAGCACCACGGCGTGCCCGGCGCGGCGACCGGCCGCGATCTCGATCACGTCGCCGACCCGCAGCCCCTCCAGCGACGTCGCCGCCGCGGCGCGCCGCTCCCGTGCCAGGTCGCGGGTCAGGTGCTGTTCCCGATCGGTGATCGAGCGCAGCAGGCCGGAGTACTCCGCGAAGTCGCCGAGGTGGCACCGCATCGCCTCGGCGTAGCCCTCGAGCGCCTCCGTGTGGGCCTGTGCCTGCCTGGCGAGCCCGACGACGCCCCGGTCGGCCTGGAACTGCGCGAAGGACGTCTCGAGCACCTCCCTGGCCCGCTCGCGACCGACCTGCGCGACGAGGTTGACGGCCATGTTGTAGGTCGGGCTGAAGCTCGAGCGCAGCGGGTACAGGCGTTTGGAAGCGAGCCCGGCCAGCGCGACGGGGTCGAGACCCGGGTGGTCGACGACGACCGCATGGCCCTCGGTGTCGATCCCGCGCCGGCCGGCCCGGCCGGTGAGCTGGGTGTACTCCCCCGGCGTGACGTCGACGTGCGCCGAGCCGTCCCACTTGACGAGCTTCTCCAGCACGACGGACTTGGCCGGCATGTTGATGCCGAGCGCGAGCGTCTCGGTCGCGAAGACGACCTGGACCAGGCCGCGCGAGAACAGCTCCTCGACGGTCTCCTTGAAGATGGGCAGCATGCCGGCGTGGTGCGCGGCGATCCCACGGGCCAGGGCGTCGGTCCACTCGGCGTAGCCCAGCACCCCCAGGTCCTCCGGGGGGAGCGTCGCGCACCGCTCCTCGACGATCTGCCGGATCTGCGCCTCCTGGGCCGGGGTGGTGAGCCGCAGCCCCGCCGTCAGGCACTGCGCGACGGCGCCCTGGCAGCCGACCCGGGAGAAGATGAACACGATCGCGGGCAGCAGCCCGGCGTCGGCGAGCAGCTCGACGACCGCGAACCTCGGCGTCGGGCGGAACGACGGCCGCGGGCGCCCGCCCGGTCCGCCTCCCCGGCCCCGGAAGCCGCGGTCTCCGCGCGGTCGCGGCCCGCGACCGCCGTGCCCGCCGGAATCCCCGGACGCGCGTTCCCGGCGGCGCAGCGCATCGGCGAGCTCCGGGTTGATCGGCGGGTTGACCCCGGGGGCGGTCGGGTCGACGTGGCCCGCGTACAGCTCGAACAGCTCGTCCCGGGCGAGCACGTGCTGGCCGAGCGGGACCGGGCGGTGCTCGCTGACGACCACGGCGGTGTCCCCGCGGACCATCTCGAGCCAGTCGCCGAACTCCTCGGCGTTGGAGACCGTCGCGGACAGCGAGACGAGCTGCACGTCGGGTGCGAGATGGATGATGACCTCCTCCCACACCGGTCCGCGCATGCGGTCGGCGAGGTAGTGCACCTCGTCCATCACGACGAACCCGAGCCCGTCGAGGGTCGGCGAACCCGCGTAGAGCATGTTGCGGAGCACCTCGGTGGTCATCACCACGATCGGTGCCTCGCCGTTGACGGTGGTGTCCCCGGTCAGCAGCCCGACGTTGTCGGGCCCGTACCGCCGGACCAGGTCGCCGTACTTCTGGTTGGACAGCGCCTTGATCGGGGTCGTGTAGAACGCCTTGCGGCCCGCGGCGAGGGCGAGGTGGACGGCGAACTCGCCGACGACCGTCTTGCCGGCCCCGGTGGGCGCCGCGACGAGGACCCCGTGACCGGCCTCGAGCGCCTCGCACCCCGCGACCTGGAACCCGTCCAGCTCGAACCCCATGAGCTCGCGGAAGTCAGCGAGCCGGGGCCCGCCCCCGGACGTTTCGGACCCCGCGGGCCCAGTTTCAGCTGACACAGCCCCAACCCTAAGCACGCTGCGCCGAGATTCGGTGCGAGTTCTACTCCTCGGCCAGCTCGCGGGCGGCCACCCGGCGGTCGTGGACGAGGGTGATTCCGACGGCCCCGAAGTACAGCGCGGTGATCGGGATGGCCAGCACGAGCATCGAGATCGCGTCGCCGGTCGGGGTGGCCACCGCGCCGAAGATGAAGGCCCCCAGCACGGCGACCCGCCAGCCGTTCAGCCAGGTGCGGCCGGACACGATGCCGACCATCGACAGGGCCACCATCACGACCGGGAGCAGGAAGCCCGCACCGAACGCGAGCACCATGCGCATGACGAAGGTGAGGTACTCCTGGGCGGAGATGAGGTTCGTGGAGTCGGCGGGCGTGAACGCGGTCAGCACGCCCACCGCCTTCGGCAGCAGCCACCACGCCATGAAGGCACCGGTGAGGAACAGCGGCACGGCCGCGGACAGGAAGCCGATGGTGACCATCCGCTCGCGCCGGGTCAGGCCCGGGGTGATGAACGCCCACAGCTGGTAGAGCCACCAGGGGCTCGAGATCAGCACCCCCACGAACAGCGACACCTTGAGTTGCATGTCGAACGCCGAGAGCACCCCGCTGAAGTTCAGCGCGATCAGCTGGCCGCGGGCCTCGTGCAGCTTGACCACGGGAGCCTGCAGGATCGCGAACACCTTGGGGTAGAGGATCCACCCGAGGACCCCGCCGAGGAAAAGTCCGACGGCGGCGAGGAAGATGCGTTTGCGCAGCTCGGTCAGGTGAGCGCGCAGCGACATCCGCCCCGCTTCGTCCGTTTTCTGCCGGGTACGGCGTGCGCTCACGTGCGGCTCAGACCTGCTTGCGTTCGGTGTCGTCCGCGTCCTGCGTACGCGTCACGGGGTCCCGGAAGGGCGCGGCGGGCGCGGCCGACGACGGCGCGTCGGTGGCGGGGCGATCCGGGCGGGTCGCGACGGGCGGGGTGCGCGCGTCGTCGCCGTTGTCCCGAACCTCTTCCTTGAAGATCCGCAACGACTTGCCGACACCCTTGGCCAGGTCCGGCAGCCGCTTGGCGCCGAAGAGCAGCAGGACGACCAACAAGATGACAATGAGTTCCGGGGCCTTGAGGTTCGGCATGACTTCCATCCTTTGTCTGGGCGCTCGCGCCATCGTAACCCCGACCGGCCCGTGCGGTCCGGGACACCGCGCTCATGCGGGGTGTCCCCCGCCTGCGAACGTACGTCGGGCCGGGCCGTGCCCCGCCCGGCGCGGTCCTCAGCCGGTGTAGGCGCGCCAGCCGAGGACGGTGCGCTCGTGGCGCAGCCGGCGGGCCTCGCGCCGGGCCTCGCGCTCGGCGCGCAGCGCGGCGAGGCGGGCGCGGTGCGGCGCGCGGTCGGACAGGATGTCGGGCGTCCGATCGTCGGCCTGGGCCGCCGCCTCGGCCGCGGCCGTGAGCTCCTCGGTGCGCTTCGCGAACACGTCGGCCAGGTCCGCGGCGTGCTCGAGCTCGGCGAGCAGCGCCTTGCCCTTGCGCCACAGGTCCCGCCCGAGGAAGAAGGCGCCGCCGAGGGTGGCGAGCACGAGAACCGTCCAGACCGTGAACCAGAGCATGGGCGCCAGGCTACTGGGCGCGCGTCGCGGGGGCCGCCCGCGGTCCGCCGGCGCCGTCGCCGTCGGCCGCCTCGAGCTCGTCGTACGCGGCCAGTGCCGCTCGCGCGGCCCGCGCCGCGTCCGCCGCGACGGCGGGCGGCGC
>NZ_DATCNW010000358.1:0-4939 GCF_036565025.1 Pengzhenrongella sp. | reverse complement strand
CTAGGGGTGATCAACCTCAAGGACGTCGTCAAGGAAGGCATGCGGGAGCGCTTCGAGGAGATGCGCCGGATGGGCATCCGCACGGTCATGATCACCGGTGACAACCCGCTGACCGCGAAGGCCATAGCCGACGAGGCGGGCGTCGACGACTTCCTCGCCGAGGCCACCCCCGAGGAGAAGATGGCGCTCATCAAGGCCGAACAGCAAGGCGGACGCCTGGTCGCGATGACCGGCGACGGCACCAACGACGCTCCGGCACTGGCCCAGGCTGACGTGGGTGTTGCCATGAACACCGGCACGTCGGCCGCCAAAGAGGCTGGCAACATGGTCGACCTCGACTCCAACCCGACCAAGCTCATCGAGATCGTCAAGATCGGCAAGCAGCTGCTCATTACCCGCGGCTCGCTCACGACGTTCTCGATCGCCAACGACATCGCCAAGTACTTCGCGATCATCCCGGCGATGTTCGCCGGCGTCTACCCGGGTCTGGACACCCTGAACATCATGCGCCTGGCCACGCCGGAGTCCGCGATCCTGTCGGCGGTCATCTTTAACGCGCTGATCATTATCGGGCTCATTCCACTGGCACTGCGAGGAGTCCAGTACACGCCGTCCTCCGCCGCGTCGATGCTGCGCCGCAACCTCGCCATCTACGGCGTCGGCGGCATCCTCAGCCCATTCATCGGCATCAAGCTCATAGATCTGCTGGTGTCCCAGATCCCCGGCATCGGCCGCTAGAGAAGGAAAGAGACAAGAGACATGGCACTTCGATTCTCCCCGGCCCTGCGGCAGTATGGCGCCGGGGTGCGGACCATGCTCGTACTCACCGTCATCGTGGGCCTGGCCTACCCGCTGGCCATGACCGGCCTGGCCCAGGTCGCTTTCGGCAGCAACGCCAACGGCTCCCTGGTGACCCGCGCCGGCAAGACGGTCGGCTCCGACCTCATCGGGCAGGCCTTCATTCGTCCCGTCATGGAAAAAGGGAAACCGAAGAAGGACGCCAGTGGCAAGCCGGTCTTCGAAGCGGACCCGAAGTACTTCCAGAGCCGGCCATCGGCGGCCGGTGACGGATACGACCCGTTATCCACCTCCGCCTCCAACCTGGGCCCCGAGAACAAGGTCCTCATAGCTGCAGTCAAGGAGCGGCGGGCGACTGCCGCCAAGCTCGACGGTGTCGACCCGCAGCAGGTCGCTCCGGATGCGCTTCTCGCCAGCGGCTCCGGCCTCGACCCGAACATCAGCCCGGCGTACGCCGCGCAGCAGGTCGCCCGGGTCGCGCGCGTGCGTGGCCTGGATGTGGCCAAGGTCGCGGAGTTGGTCACCGAGCACACTCAAGGACGCACACTCGGATTTCTCGGGGAAGCGCGCGTCAACGTCCTCGAGGTCAACCTGGCGCTGGATGCCGTCGGCCGCTGAGGCGGCGCTCAGACTGGTTGAATAGCGGGTAGAGGAGGAGCCATGGGGCGTGGCAAGCTGCGGGTCTACCTGGGCGCGGCGCCCGGGGTCGGGAAGACCTACGCGATGCTCGACGAGGGCCGCCGTCGTGCCGAGCGCGGCACCGACGTGGTCGTCGGGTACGTCGAGACCCACGGCCGCCAGCACACCGCAGACCTGCTCGAGGGGGTCGAGACGGTGCCTCGCCGCGAGATCTCCTACCGTGGCGCCACGTTCACCGAGATGGACCTCCATGCCGTCCTGGCCCGCTTGCCCGCGGTGGCCCTCGTCGACGAGCTCGCCCACACCAACGTGCCCGGATCTGGCAACGAGAAGCGCTGGCAGGACATCCAGGTGCTCCTGGCTGCCGGTATCGACGTGATCTCCACCGTAAATATTCAGCATCTGGAGTCACTCAACGACGTGGTCGAGAAGATCACCGGGGTGCCGCAGCGGGAACGGGTTCCGGACGCGGTTGTCCGTGCCGCTGAACAGGTCGAGCTGGTCGACATGGCCCCGGAGGCGTTGCGTCGCCGTATGGCGCACGGAAACGTCTACGCCGCGGAGAAAGTGGACGCGGCGCTGGGGAACTACTTCCGGGTCGGCAACCTCACCGCGTTGCGCGAGCTGGCGTTGCTGTGGACCGCCGACAAGGTCGACGAGGCCCTGCATCTGTACCGCGAGCAACACGGCATACAGGAGACCTGGGAGACCCGCGAACGGGTCGTCGTGGCGCTGACCGGCGGCCCCGAAGGCGAGACTCTCATCCGGCGGGCGGCTCGCGTCGCGGCCCGTTCGGCAGGTGGGGATCTGCTAGCGGTGCACGTCACCCGCTCTGACGGGCTCACCGGCGCCAACCCCGCCAACTTGACCGCGCAGCGGACACTGGTCGAGACCTTGGGCGGCACCTACCACCAGATCGTCGGCGACGACGTCTCTGACGCCTTACTGGAGTTCGCCCGGGCCGAGAGCGCCACCCAGCTGGTGTTGGGCGACAGCGGCCGATCCCGGCTGGCTGCGCTCGTGACAGGACCGGGTATCGGCGCCGGCATCATCCGCGACTCCGGCGACATCGACGTCCACCTGGTCACCCATGCGCAGAGAGGAAAGGGGCGTGGGCTGCCGCGCCCCCACGGCAGCCTCACCCTTCAGCGCCGGCTGCAGGGATTCGTGCTCGCGCTGCTGCTGCCCACCCTGCTCACCGTGTTGCTCGCGCATGAGCGGCAGCATCTGAACCTGGTCAGCGACGTCCTGCTCTTCCTGCTGGCGGTCGTGCTCGTGGCCCTGGCCGGCGGGTTCGTGCCGGCCGTGGTGGCCGCGATCGGCGGATCGCTGCTGCTGAACTACTACTTCACGCCTCCGCTGTACACGTTCACCATCGCAGAGACGAACAACGCACTGGCGTTGGGTGTCTTCGTCGTGGTCGCCGCGCTGGTGAGCTCTGTGGTGGACCTGGCCGCGCGGCGTACCCGGCAGGCGGCGCGTGCCACGGCGGAAGCGGAGACGCTTGGCACCCTGGCCGGCAGCGTTCTGCGCGGCGAGACGGCGCTCCCGGCCTTGCTGGAACGGGTGCGGGAGGCCTTTGGGCTGACTTCCGTCACGTTGCTGGAGCGGACCCCCCGCTCGACGCTGAGCCGCGGGGCCTGGGCCCACGGACCGACCGACGAGTGGACTGTGGTGGCCAGCGCCGGTACTGACCGGTGTGAGCGGCCGCAGGACGCCGACGCTGAGGTTGCGGCCGGAGACACCCTGGTGCTCGGACTGCGGGGGCGGCCGCTGCGGGCGGAAGACCAGCGGGTCATCGGTGCCTTTGCCGCGCAAGCCGCCGTGACCCTGGAACGGCACCGGCTCAGCGAGGCGGCGGCCGCCGCCGTTCCCATCGCCGAGGGCGATCGGAGCGGACCGCTCTGCTGGCGGCGGTGGGGCACGACCTGCGCACCCCGCTCGCGTCCGCGAAGGCCGCCGTGACCAGTCTGCGCAGCAACGACATCGAGTGGTCCGCACAGGACCACGCTGAGCTGCTGCTCACCGCCGACGAGTCCCTGGACCGACTCGCCCATCTGGTCGACAACCTGCTGGACATGAGCCGGCTGCAGGCCGGGGCCCTGTCGGCGGTGCGCCGTCCGATAGCGCTGGACGAGGTGGTGCCGTTGGCGCTGGACGACCTCGGCCCGGCTGGGAGCCACGTCGTGATCGACGTGCCGGATGACCTTCCCGTTGTGCTGGCCGACCCCGGCCTGCTCGAGCGGGTCATCGCCAACCTGCTCGGGAACGCCATTCGGTACTCCCCGCCCGATTCTCCGCCGCGAGTGACAGGAAGCAGCCTCGGCGACCGGGTGGAGCTGCGCGTCATCGACCGCGGCCCCGGCATCCCGACGGCCTACCTCGAGCGGGTCTTCGCCCCGTTCCAGCGCCTCGGCGACACCGACAACACCACCGGCGTGGGCCTCGGACTGGCGCTTTCGCGCGGGCTCACCGTGGCGATGGGCGGCACGCTCAACCCGGAGGAGACCCCCGGTGGCGGACTCACCATGGTGGTGTCACTCAATGCCGCCCCGCAAGGAGCAGCCGCCACGCGGGGAGAGCCCGGCCGACGTGAACGCGAGGGGGCGAACCAGGAACGCCCAACGACCAGCGGAAACGAAACCACATGACCCGTGTTCTGGTGGTCGACGACGAGCCTCAGATCCTGCGGGCATTACAGATCAACCTGCGCGCCCGCCATTATGAGGTGCTTACCGCCGCGACCGGGGCCGAGGCGCTGGCCACAGCCGCTGCCCACAACCCGGACCTGGTCATCCTCGACCTCGGGCTGCCGGACCTGGACGGGGTCGAGGTCATCCGCGGGCTGCGTGGCTGGAGCACCGCACCCATCGTGATCCTGTCCGGGCGCACCGACAGCGCCGACAAAGTCGACGCGCTCGACGCCGGCGCCGACGACTACCTCACGAAACCTTTTGGGGTCGATGAGCTGCTAGCCCGGCTGCGCGCCGTTTCACGCCGCGCCACGCCGGCCGACGACAACCCGATCGTGACGTTCGGCCCAACCACAGTTGACCTGTTCGCCAGACGCGTCACGGTCGCCCATGGGGCCGCCGACATCGAGGTGCGACTGACCCCAACCGAATGGCACCTCATCGAAGTCATGCTGCGGCACCCTGGCAAGCTACTCAGCTAGAGGCAGCTGCTCACCGAGGTCTGGGGACCCGGCTATGAGAACGCTGGCGGAAACCTGAGGGTGTACATGGCCCAGTTACGGCGCAAGCTCGAACCGGACCCGGGCCGCCCCCGCCACCTGCTCACCGAACCCGGCATGGGTTACCGGTTCCAGCCCGACAAGCAGGACAAGAGAAGCGACCCAAGTGCTTAGAGCGCGCGCAAATAGGCCGGTCAGGGGTCTGGCTGTGCGGGATCGTTTTCGACTTGTCGTAGTGCCAGGGCTTCGAACTCGGAGACGAGCTCGCGAAGACGCCGGGAGTTGTCCAGCAGCGGGCGCAGTCGTTCG
>NZ_DATCNW010000357.1:0-24661 GCF_036565025.1 Pengzhenrongella sp. | reverse complement strand
GACCAGGGGTGGTTGCTGGCCCACTGCCTGCGCGACGTCCTGGACGGCGCCGACGACGTCCTGGACCTGAACCTGCACGCCGAAGCCGCCGCCGACGGCGGATCGTCGGCCACCGCGGAGGCCGCCCTGCGGCACGCCGATGGCCGACTGGTGTGGGCCGAGCGCTCCGTCGGGGTGCTCCGCGACGACGACGGCGCGCCGCGGTCCTACGTGTCGCAGTTCGTGGACATCACCGCCGCGAAGTTGGCCCGGGAGAGCTTGCACTTCGAGGCCACCCACGACCCGCTGACGCTCCTGGCGAACCGGCGCGAGCTCCTCGGCCGGGCCGAGGGCCTCCTGGCCGACGCAGCGCTCAGCGGAACCCAGATGGCGGTGCTGTTCCTCGACCTCGACGGGTTCAAGCCGATAAACGACGCCCACGGGCACGCCGCCGGGGACCGGGTGCTCATCGACATCGCCGCCCGGATCACGGCCGAGGTGCGCGCTGGCGACCTCGTCGCCCGGGTAGGCGGCGACGAGTTCGTCGTTTTGATGCCGGGGATCGGCGGGGTCGAGAACGCCCAGCGGATCGCCGCCGAGATCTCGCGGTCCGCCGCCCTGCCGATCGACATCGGCGCGCTCGAGGTGCACGTGACCGTCAGCATCGGGATCGCGCTCGCCGAGCCCGGCGACGACGTGGACGACCTCCTCCAGCACGCCGACCACGCGCTGTACCGAGCCAAGCGCAGCGGCCGCGCGCGCGCCGTCACGTTCGACCCTTGCCTGGATCTCGACGTCTCGCCGTAGATCCCGGGGAGGTATCGCGCCCGAGAAACCGGTGCTACGAATCATTGCGCCGTCCGGGGTCGCCGGGTACGGGTCGCCCCGAGAGGCACCTCGCTCAGGGCTTTGGGCCGTGTAGATGAGCGAATACCGCCAGAACACGCGCCGGCGTATACGTGCGCCCGAAGGACCTGTTCGGCAACGGCTCTGACCCAGATCCGCGAGTAGCGGGGTTTGAGGGGTGTGTCGTTCAACGAAAAGATGCCCTTGACCTGGGAAAATGAGGCTTAGCGAAGGTCTCAGGTCCCAGATCGAAGGGCATCTGTTCGGTGGCTACATTACGCAAGGTCAGGGCGGCTGGAAAGCACCGGCGGCGTCGGGCGCGTCGGGTCCGGGTGGGTCGCCCTGACGGGCAGCTGACGCCAGCGTCCGGGCTGGAAGCGGTCCGTGAGCTCGACCGCGTGTTGGGCGTCACGCGGGCGCTGGAAGCCGGGATCGGTGCGGTCAAAGAGCGTCGGCGGGGGTTGGGTGGCGGCGAGCTGGTCATGGCGATGGCGTCGTGCCAGCTCACCGGCGGGGACTTCCTGGTCAGCCTGGACCGGCGCCGGGCGGACCTGGCCGGGCAGCGCCTCGAGCCGGTGCCCACCCCGGCGTCCACGACCGCGGCCGGGATCGCGAAGCGATTCACCGATACCCAGCTGCGCGGGATCGAGGCGGCGATCGGGACGGTGAACACCACCATGGTGTCCCTGGTGCCTGCGTTGCGCCGGTCGACGTTGTTGAAGGTCGCCACGATCGACGGAGACGGCACCGATGTGGAGGTCTTCGGCCGAGACAAGGAACAGGTCGAGTACAACCACACCGGCCAACGCAACCTGCGGGCCCATATCGCGTTCTGGGCCGAGGCCGGGGTCCCACTCGCCGCGGAACTGATGCCCGGGGCCGCCGATCCGCGCAGCAACAGCGTCGAGATCCTGGACCGGGCGATCGCCGCACTGCCGCCCGGGGTGGGCCAGATCAAGGCCCGCTGGGACGCGGGGTACTTCGCCCGCGAGCTCGCCCAGGCGTGCGTGGAACGCGGGATCGAGTTCGCGATCGGCGCCAAACGCACCGAACCGGTCTTCGCCGCGGCCCGCGTCGTGCCAGGTCACCACTGGATTCCCGCGATCGGGATGGACGACACCGAGATCGCGGTCGTTCAGTACCTACCCAGGAAATGGCCCACCCGCAACGTCGTGTGCATCGCCCGGCGCACCCGCATCCCGGTCGACCACATCCCCACCGCCCGGGCCCGCAAACGGCGCACCATCGACAAGAACCAGCTCACGTTGGCCCTGGACGGTCAGGTCGACCACGTCTACGGATACTCGTTCATCCTGACCAACCTCGACGTCAGCAACGACGAGAAGCTCGCCGAAGTCGAGTGGTGGTACCGCCACCGCACCGACATCGAAGCGCTGAACAAGGACGCCAAGCACGGCGGGTCCTTGCGCCACCTGCCCTCGAAATACCACAAGGTCAACGCCGTGTGGATGTGGGGTGCCCTGCTCGCCTGCGCGATCTCCGCCTGGCTACAAGAACTCGCCCGCACCGACTACGGCAACGGACGCGGCAGGCGCACCATCGCCCGGCTGCGCCGCGAACTGATCAACGTCCCCGCCCGCATCACCCGCAGCGCCGGCACCACCTACCTGCGCCTGCCCCCCGGCACCCAGCTCCTCGCCACCGTCCTACCCCGACTACAAGAACTACCCCGACCAGGCTGAGCGCCGCGACCACCGACCCGCCAACCACAACCACGGCCCGGAAACCCGCCCACCCGACGCGACAGCCGGGACCCAGCCATGTCGCGTCACGGAAAAACCGCCAACGGCGCCCGAAACGAGCACCGAGGCCCCAGAACCGCCACTACTCGCGGATCTGCGTCTGATCTCGGCGAGCGTGGTCTCTGCAGAAGCCGTCGGTGCACTCATCGCGACACGCGCACCGCGTGCGTGGGCCGACGTGGTGGCTGTGTCACGTTGATTTGGCCCCAGGGTGACGGGGCGAATTCAACTTGACCCGTGGCCAGCACCCCCGCTCCACCACCCAGACGTCGATGAACAGCGTCGGCGCACTGATGCAGTCCTTCCCGGCCGACCACCTCGACTGGATCTCACCGCGACCCCTGCTCCTCATCGCCGGCGAGAACGCCCACTCGTTGTACTTCAGTCAGGACGCCTACCGCCTGGCCAGCGAGCCGAAGGAGCTCTACATCGTGCCGGGCGCCGGGCACGTCGACCTCTACGACCGAGTCAACCTGATCCCTTGGGACAAGCTCGACGCGTTCTATACCGACCACCTCTGAGGCCAGACGTCGAAGTAGGCACCGATTGCGGCCCGGCAATGGTCGAACTCCTCTCGCGCCACCTGACCATCCCGGTGCGCCACCCCGCCTTCGAAAGACACGTCCCCTCGCGTAGGGGATCCGGCGGGCCATTACGGGCCATTAGGAGGTGGTTCACACTGTCGCCAGTTGTCACAGCCTGTCGCCGGATGTGCTTCTGACCTGCGAAGATGCAGGTCAGGGCACTGTTGCGAACCCCCCATCGTCAGCTTCCCAAGCTGATAGCGCGGGTTCGATTCCCGTCTCCCGCTCCGTGTTTGTGCAGGTCACGGGCCTGTGACGGCCGCTGATAGCTCGGCAGATGACAGTTGACGCCAGTTCGGGCCATTACGGGCCATTCCGTAATGGCCCATCGAGGCCCGGGACGGCCCGCCGGCACCGCGAGGCGGGCATCTGCCGGGGCGCGATTTCCACCAACCGACGCCTCTTCGCGTTGCTCATCGCCACTGACCTGCGACGATGCGCTCGACCTCACCAAACTAGGAATACAGGCGCTCTCAGCCTCCAGGCTGAATGCCTGCATTTTGGTTTCGCAAGGCGCGCTTCGTCTTGCGAAGGGCCTTAACCATGACCAGCTGTACGCCGTCGAGGAGAGTCACGCCGGCTCCTACGCGCCGAAGGCGATCACAACAGGAACGGTGTAGCGACTCGCTCAGCCATCACACCCGCGCAGGGAGCCGAGCCAGCGAGTCGGTCGAGGCCCCGCGCAACTTAAGTGGCGCTGATGGTGGGCGGCCAGCGCGGTCGGCGTCCCTCGAGGCGTTTCTTCGGTGACCTGCTGGCTGTGTCGCTATCAGTTCCTGTGAGCCATGCTCCCGTTGGCGGCCAGGCAACGCAACCGCCGGCTCATGCCGATGACGGCGCGTTACTCGGGTGCCACGAATCCCGTGGCACCCGGTACGGCGAGCGTCATTCCCGGGGCTTAGGACTCTCGCTGTCCGCGCGGCGATCCAGCATTCGATGCCCAAGGAGCGTGCCGCCGATGATGGTAGGGGAAAGCACGATCAGTGTCGTCACACCGTTCGAGAGGTGCAGCAACTGACAGATGATTTCGAGCACAGCGAAGGTACCGAGCCAGAAGGCTGCGGCCCAAACATACTTCACAGTCGCACCCTTTCACGCGGAGGTCGACCACCACGAAGTGCACATCGCGCCTATGTTAACTCGATTCTGGCGGTCGCCAGCGGTGATGGCGCGGATCAGAGCCTCCCCGTACCGCCAGGGACCTTTCATGCCTTCAGAACTGCTTGAAGAGCCTTCCGCTGCCGACGGCCCGGCGGATGTTGTTGACGTCCACATCATCGGGCTGAGTTGATCGCCAAGGACAGGCATGGGTCATTGTGGTGTCTGTGGTGGGTTCGACGAAGTTCGTGCTCGTTTTAGCTTTCGGCGCTTCAGGACGAACCATATGAGCCCGATCAGGGAGATGCCACCGATTGTCCCCCATACCCATTTCAGCCAAAGATCGGCGTTTGGATTGATTAGCCAGATCAGGCTAGTTACCAGCAGCAAGACAAGGGTGAACTGACTCCCCAGAGACGGTGCCCTCTTTGGCCTGATCACGAGGAGAGCGTACCTGGCGGAGGCCATGACCCGGTCCCGACGTCATGGTCCGCGCGGTACTGCCCCTCAACGGTCGTCAATGCCGATCCCGGAAGCGACCCAAATCGCACCAACGCGCGTGCTCCGACGCGGTATTCGCGACCATAAGGTCCACCGCGACCCCGACTGCGCACACGTGACCGCGGATCTAGCGCACGTCAGAGCGCTCTGCGCAGCTTCGCTGGACAACTGCAGATGCGCGGGCTCAATCTGCGTGCCGTGTGACCGGGTGCCTTGAGGGCCACATTTTGCCTGCGGAGCAGTTCGCCGGGCGATACCTTCCGGGCATGGACCTGATCAAGGGCGAGTCCGAACCTGACGCCCACCTCCACCGCCGGATGCGCCCCGTCTGCGACTGGTGCGGCAAACCGCTGATCGGTGGCTCGCAACGTGGAGCAGGGTCTCTAGTTCGAAGTGCAGAATGGTGGTGACGCCGCTACTCGCGCCGCAAGCCGCCCCCGCACCAAATCCGCTCGAGCAAGTGGCGAACTCGATGATTCAAGGGATGTGGCTGGGAGTGACGTCGACGCCACTGTCAATGCTCGTCGCCTCGCTGCTCGCCTTGGTGGTCGTGGTTCGTATCTATCGCGTGCTCCGATGGGCACCCTTAATGGCGGCAGGGCGGGACCCGATACGCCGATACACGGGCGCGGATCGAGCGGCCGTCCTCTTCCGCGCTGGAATGCGCTGTGAGCGTGACGGTCTGCTGTCAGGTCGATGCAATCAAACCGAGCAGTTGCACGCCGACCACATCCACCCACACTCGAAGGGCGGAACGACGACCGTCGCGAACGGGCAGGCGCTGTGTTCGCGCCACAACAAGCAGAAGGCGGCGAGGATTCCATTCAACTGGGAGCTAAGGCGGCTAGAACGGCGCCGAGCGGCCTACTCTCCGGCGGGTATGAGCGTGGCTGTCATCAGGCGCAGCAGGCGTGAGCCGACACCCGGCAGCACAGCGCGCCGACGCTGATTCCCTCCACCCCACCGTCCTGGTGTATTCGCTCGCTGCGGCTGCCAGCCGCGAATGTGCCACATAGTTGGTGCTATACGCCGTGCCGCCAGCGCCGCGCACCATCGCACACGGGTTCCGCGGGGGGCCGGGGCCCAGCCCTGGTACTTCGCGGTGTCCTTGCGCAGCGCGTCGGTGACGTCGGCCAGCGAGTTGAAGGCCCCCGCGGTCTACTCCTCGCTGCGCGACCGGGACCTGCCGGCCGCCCTTGCCAAGTCCAAGGGTCCACGTGGCGCGAAGAGTTGTCGTTACTCGTTCGGTCGAACGATTTCGGCGTCAGAAGCCGGCACCTAGGCAGGCCTAGCGCAGCCGCCCTCAGCCATGGGGCAAGGTCGCGGAGACGGTCTGTCTTGAGTCGCCGCTCATGCCCGCGATCGTGCCACGGGTCGGCCTACTTCCGGACGCCTAGCCCGTCGACGATGACGGGCAGCCCGCTGCTGGTGACCTTGAGGACCACGGTCCCGGAGCGCACACTGAACGACGGCAGGGCGAAGACCTTGCGGTTGACCGTCGTGGTGCTCGCCAGATTGACCGCGCCGATGCGGGTCGCGCCGACGTACACGTCGACGGTCCCGCAGCCGCGGCAGGCGGTCGCCACGACGTACAGTTGGCGCGCCGACGCCACGCCCACACGGAGGGTGCTACCCCGGACCGTGGCCCGGGCGGCCGTCTTGGCGTAGTACGCCGTCCCCGTGATCTGCGTGAAGCCGGACCGCGCGAGCGCCCGGTCATCCAGGGGCGCCACGGTGCACCGCTCCGTCGACCAGGCCGAGACGTTGTCGAGGACGTCGCGGGCGCGGACCGCGAAGCAGTACTCGTAGCCGGCGACCACGGCGAGGCTGCGTGAAGTGGCGGTGGTGGCCGTCCAGCCCGTCGGCGCGGTCACGGCTCCGAACGCCCCGCCCGCCGACGCGCGGCGGTAGCCGACGTCGTACGACTTCACCCCGGACGCGTCCTTCGCGCTGTAGCTGAAGGTGATGGGGCTCGTCAGTGCCACGGCCGGCAGCGCGCCGACGGTGATCGTCGGCGGCGCAGCCTCGACGGTCCAGGCGTAAGAGCTGGTCGAGCTGTGCCCGTACGCGTCAGCGGCGGTGACCTGCAGGGCGTGGGTGCCGCTGACGAGGGTCCCTGCGTAACCGGACGCGCAGCGGGCGACCGCCTTGCCGTCCACCAGGCAGGTCACGGTCAGACCACCGACGGGCATGGTGTCGTCGACGATCGCGACGGGGATGCGCGCCGCACCGCCTGTGCGGGCGGGCGCGTTCGGGAAGGTCACGGCGGGGGCCGTGAGGTCCTCGCGACGCCAGGTCAGGCCGCGTACGTCGTACCCGCCTGCCGCGTGCACCTCCTGCGCGGAGGCCGGCACGTCGCCT
Organism: Pengzhenrongella sp.; assembly: GCF_036565025.1. Taxonomy (NCBI): domain Bacteria; kingdom Bacillati; phylum Actinomycetota; class Actinomycetes; order Micrococcales; genus Pengzhenrongella; species Pengzhenrongella sp. The sequence continues at coordinate 17,529 of NZ_DATCNW010000357.1, read as the reverse complement.
GCTGCGTCGAGCCACAGCGTGACGTCGGCGGAGCCGTAGGGGCCGTACTGGTTCGTGACCACAGCCGCGCCGTCGGGCGACCAGGCCGGCCGGTCGTAGTAGTTCGTGACGGAGGTGCCGATGGCAGTCGGCGTGCCGCCGGCCACCGGGATCAGCCAGATGCGGTCGAAGCCGTTCGTGTCCGTGCTGACGTAGGCGATCCTGTTGCCGCGGGGAGAGACGGCCGGCGATCGGCCGGACGCCGTTCCGGGAAGCTTGCTGCGGACGCCCGTCGGGGAGATCCGCACCAATCCGAGCGTCGACGTGGTCACGTCCATCGCGACGATCGCGGTGCCGTCCGGCAGGTAGGACGGGTTGGTGGCCGAGTCCCCACCCGCTAGGGCGACCGGGCTCGCGCCGACGGCGGTGGACACGGACCACAGCGCGGCTGAGGTGTCGGTGATGCGGGAGTAGGCGACGGTCTCGCCGTCCGGGGACCACGCAGGGTCGATCTCGTCCACCGCGGCGGTGTCGACGAGCTTCCGCGGTGCTCCGGACACGTTGACAGGCCGCACCCAGATGCCGGTGTCCCCGGCTGCGTTGTCGACGACGTAGGCCAGCCACTTGCCGTCCGGCGACAGCGCTGGCTCGTCGGTGTCCTGACCGGTGCCGTAGGGGACGGGGACGCTCTCGACGGCAGCCGTCAGGGCAGCGAGGTCCGCCGGCTGGCTGTCCAGTTTGTCGACGGCGGCGATCAGCTCCTCGTGCGGCACCGTCACCGTGACGGCCGCACCGGCGGGGGGGTCGACGTGGCCGTACTGGTTGTCCGTGACGAGCTGGTACCGGTAGGTGCCGCCGGCGATCACGTCGGTGTCGAGGTAGGACCGGCTGCTCGGACCCAGGTCAGCCACGGGGCTGAACGGGCCGTCACCCGTGGCACGCAGGACGTGGTAGGCCGTGATGGCAGAACCGCCGTCGTAGCCCAGGAACCAGTCCACGAGCACCCGTCCGATGACCGGTTGTGCCCGGAGGTCGTTGACGGGCGGCGGGCCGATGGCCGTCCCCGTGAGGTCGAAGGCCCGCGTGCCGACGGCGGTGCCGGTGGCGAACGTCAGCTTCGCGCTGTGCGCCAGCGACCGGGTCGGCGCGAACGCCACCTGCAGTGCACACGAGTCCCCTGCTGCAAGGGTCGCAGGACACGTGGGCGAGCTGACGGAGAACGCCGCTGCGTCGGTGCCGGTGATCTCCGCCGCGCCCAGCACGAGGGCCGTGTCGCCGTCGTTGGTGAGCTGCACGCTCTTCGTGTCAGGGGTCTGCCCGACGGTGGCGCTGTACCCGGTCAGGGTCCCCGTCGTCGTCAACGACGAGACGGCCGTGCCGGTGCCGAGGCGCACCTGGGCTTCGATCGGCAGGGTCCCGGCGCACGTGAGGTGGAAGTCCGCGTCCAGGCTCTGCACCGTGAGGTCGGCGCCGATCCACGCCTGGCGGATGTCGACGGTCCCGCTGGTCGAGCCGCCGTAGGTCACGCAGGAGTACGACGGGGACGACACCCCGACCGGGATCTGGCCGGCACCCTTGCCGACCGGGTAGGTCCCCGGTGCGGCCGGGAGCCGACCGACCAGGAGCGACAGCGACCCGGACGCCACGGTGAGGAGATTCGGGTAGCTCGGGTGCGCAGCAGGCGCGGCGCCCGCGGTGGTCGACAGCTTCGACCCGCTCTGGTCCTCGATGACGAGGACGTGCCGGTCGACGGCGGCCGGCGGGTCCGGGAGGTCCGGCCGGGTCAGCACGACCGTCGGCGCTGCGGTCTCACCCGCTACGTTGTACGTGCTCACCTGGTAGGTGCCCGCCTCGCCCTTGGCGAGGGTGGTGTCGGTGTAGTTGCTCGTCCAGGTCGGCAGTGTCGCGAGCAAGACAGGTGAGGGGCCGTCGACGCGCCGCACCTTGAACCCGTCGGCGGCGCTGCCGCTGCTGTCACGGATCCAGCGCACCCGCACCCCGTCGTATGCCTCGTCACCGGTGACCGACAGCGGGCCGGCCGGTGGGTAGACGATCGTCTGCGGCCGGGCGAGGACGCTGACGTAGCCGCGGAGCAGGCCAGGTGCAGCCAGTTGCACCTCGCGCACGATCCCGCCGTACGTTGTCCCGTCGGCGACGTAGCTCAGGTGCACGGTGCAGCTCGCCGCCGGCGCCAGCGGCGCCTGCGAGCAGGTCTCCCCCTCCGGCGCGAGGACCAGCGAGGCGGCGGCCCCCGGCGAGGCGACCGGCGTCGGCACACCGAGCGAGAGCGGACCTGACCCCTTGTTCGTGACCGTGGCCGTCACCGGCGTGGTCGAACCGGCGGCGACGCTGCCGAACCACGCCGCCGTTGAGCCGGCCGACGCGAAGTTCCGGTCCGTCTGGTAGCGCACGTGGCCGGTGGCCGTGGACCCCGTGTTGCTGCACTTGATCTGGAAATCCGCCGCGAGGCTCGTGACGACGCCGCTGCCGTCGTAGCTGACCTCGAGGACGTCGAGGTACCCCGGCACGACGGCACCCGCCACGACGAGCGACGAGCAGCCGTTCATGCTGCCGATCAGCCGTACGACGGGTCGCGGGCGTGCCCCCGACGACCACTGACCGGTGATGTCGCTGTAGTGGCCCACCGTCAGGGCAGCCCCGTCCGCAGGCAGCACCTCGAGACCGGCACCGCTCGTTGCCGCGGAGGGCCGCGTGATCTTCACGCCGCCGACGACCGTGCTCGGACCGGCCACCGGCACGTCCGTGCCCGCGCTGTCGTAGCTGACGTTGGAGGCATACGGCCCGTTGGTCGCGTTGTCGTTGAGCACGTCGACGACGAGCGCATTGCGCCCGCTGGGCGCGGCCCACGCCGTCGCCGGCATCGCCGCGCACAGCACTACGCTCGCCAGCACCGCGTGCACAACGAGCGCACCAACGCGCCAGATGGATTTTGACCCCATGAGCGACCACGCCTCTCTGGGCGCGGCCCGTTGGATGTGACGCTGAACATATCCAACATTGCAGACTGAGGTATTGCGTTAGAGAAGTGAGAAGGCTTCACGAACGGAGATTCACCCAGCACGCCTGGCAAAAGCACACACAACGAGGAAGATTCGACCATTTACGCAGAAAACGGGCAATCGCCTATCAAAGCGACTGTTATGCGGCAGTGAGCGCCCTAGGGTAGTGGCCGTGGAACTGCTCTTGATTCGCCATGGCCAGACCGCTGCCAACGTGACGGGCGCGCTCGATACCACCCACCCAGGGTTCTCGTTGAACCCGTTGGGCAGGCGACAGGCCGACGCCGTCGTCGATGCACTCAGCGATGAGCCCGTCGGTGCGCTCTACACATCGCCCCTGGTGCGTACTCGCCAAACCGCGGCTCCGCTCGCAGCGGCCCGGCAGTTGAGCCCGGCCACGCTTCCGGGGCTTCGCGAGATCGACGCCGGTGACCTCGAGATGCGCAACGACCCCGCCGCTCTGCGGTCGTTTCTTGGCGTCGTGAATGCGTGGGTCAGAGGGCACCTGAAATCCTCGCTGCCCAGCGGTACGAGCGGACACGACTTTCTCGCCCGGTTCGATCAGGCCATCACGATGGTCGAGCGGACGTGCGGTGGGAGCAGTGCGGTCGTATTCAGCCACGACGGTGCGCTGCGGGTGTGGGTCGCCCGACGGGCGATCGATGTCGACCCCGAGCACGCCGTCGAGAACGCGCTCCGCAACACCGGCAGCATCCGCCTGGTCGGCAGCTCACATGATGGTTGGCGAGTCTCGCAGTGGCGCACTGAGCCGCTCGGCGGCCGGGACCTGCTCGACGACAGGGCGCTCGACCCGACCGGGGCTCGCCCCGGGCCCTGTCCTAGGTACCGGTTCGCGCCGGTCCGAGGTGCGCAGGAGCGCCGTGAGAGCTCCACTTAACGACCGTTAAGTTGCGTCGAGAGGCGCAGACGCCGAGGCCGCCGACGACCCAGACCACGACGGCGCACGACGCGCCGGTGGTCCCAGGATCCCCAGATCAGGAACTGGGCGAGGCATATCCATCCGTCCGATGTCCCGACTTCTAGTTGAGTCCCAGGTCGCGCCCCAAGGTCAGGTCGCGCACGGCGTAGTTCATCCCGTAGCCATCGCCTACGCCCAATCGACATTTTGAGACTTCAAGCCACGCCAGGACCGCCAAGGGGGCCTCTGTGTCAAGCTCTCGCGGCGCGACCAATTTGGCCGCGTCGGGCGGTTGCGTGATTGGCAGTCCGGTCGGGATCCAGAGTTCGTCGAACCCGGTGAACGGGTTTTTCGCTCACGAGTGGTCCTTGCCGGCCACGGTACCGAGATTCTTTCGGACCCTCAGATCCCTATAGCCCAGTTGAAGCGAAGAAAGAATTGCCAGATTGACGTACAATACCAACCCCGGCTGAGGCAGATCATTTGCAAGAACCGGGAGCGCGATGACAGCAGACAACCACAGGAGCACGACGACCGCACGCACCAGCCGTTGACGCCGCGTGTCGTGCGGGCAAAGACTATTCCGCCGGTACCACGCAATGAACATGAAGACGCCCACGCCAAGAATTAAGACGAGGGCTCCAATCGTGGGGCCGTTCACCTTGCTCCCTCCGGCAGGGACCGTGGGCCTGCGCACGTCGAGCGGTGCGGGCAGGACACGTTCCTCATTGCGACTGCAACGCATCGGTCAGGCCACCGAAACAGGAGTGCGATTCGATCAGTAGCCCCGACCCGGTCACGGAGTGCGAACTTCTGGCGGCCACTCGGTTGGGGCACCGGGCTGCGAAGAGCACCGCTGCCATCTACTCGCCACGAGCCGTACGCGCGTGACGCGCACGGGCTACGCATCGGCGTCGGCCGTCAGGAGATCGACACGGCGCTGCAGATGACGCGGCCACCAGAGCTGGCCGACGAAGGCTGCGGCGAAGACGACAGAGGTGGCCCACCACCGCGGTGACGACGCCACGGCAAGAACGACACTGAGGGCAAACACGAACCCGAAGGTGATCAGACCGACCCATCGAAACCGCGAGAGGCTGCTCAGCTGGTGGACCGCAATACGTGCGGCCGCATGCCGGACGTCGTCGTCCAGCGGGACCGGTCCGCGCGTCGCGGCACGCGCTGCGGTCCTTGTGTCACTCGTCGACAGGTCTCCGGCCGCAGCCGAAAGGCCACGCCGCTGCCATGCCATTAACGGGCCCATGATCGCGCCGAAGAAGATCCCCTGGACCGCGCCGCCGATGACCACCCCAACGGGGCTGCGCTCGGGGTGCTCGTGCAACTCGAGCACCGTCATCAACCCGCCGAAGATCACCCCTTGCAGGATAGAGAAGACCCACCACGGAGCGTTCTGCAGATAGGTGCGCATCGTGCCATTGTCCCTGCCTGGTTCCGCCAACTTGACCACCGGTCCCCGCGCGCGGAGGCCACCAGGTAGTAGTAGGTCTGGTTCCCATGCTCCTTCCCGACGATCGATGCCACATCCGTGTAGGACGATATTTGGTCGCCGAAGTCGACTCACGAGCCGCACATTTCCCCAGGTCAACAGATGCAAACGACCCGCCGAAAGCTCAGGCGGGACGACGCGCGATCCAACTCCGCAAGTCCGGGGCAAGGTTGAGCGAGATCGCCCAGACCCTGGCCCCGGACAGGTCCACACTGACCCCTACCAGGTACGGCACAACCCGTGACTCGTTCGACCAGATCGAGAGCGACACGATGAGCAGAACGAAGAGCCCGACCAACGGCACGGAGACGAGGAGGTGCCACCAACTCGTCACATGGGCTTCGAGCGCCGGCTCGGGAATGAGACTGCCCCATCGCGACTGGGCCTTGGTGAGTGTCATCTTCTTGAAACTGGTCACGCACCGCATCCTTCTTGCTCGCTCGCTCCCATAGCGTCGATTCCACCACCAATGCGACCTTACGAGAGCCCCATGAGCTGCCGCGCAGTGCCCCACGTCGCCAGGTTCTCCGTCATTCCACCAGTGAACCGGCCGTGGGTTTCCACGCCAAGGCTGGCGCCCCCGGCTGGCGCCCCCGCTTCATCGATGATCATCCCTGCGCAGGCTGCGGCGTCGCAGCGTGGTGCCGAGATGGCACCGAGCATGAGGAGCTGAACGGCCCACACGAACACCGCTTAGCGCCACCTAAACGCTGTTCGCCACAACGTTGCGCTGCCCGAACCGCTCCGCTTGTGAAACGGCGCCATCCGCCGTTGGACACTTGTCACTCGCTGTTCGAATCTGCATGGACATCGTGACGATCGTCCACAGGCAGCTCGGGGACGGATCGGCCCCGTTCGGCGAACCGCTCAAGTAGGCAGCACTCCTCTTGCACCGAGTGCCCGAGAGGGCGTTGACAGAGCACTGTGTCGTCACCGGCGACCGGATACGCAGTAACCGACCATCCCCGCGCGCGGCGGTCAGCGATCCGCGAGCAAGGTTTGACTGAACGCCGCCGGACCCGAGCTGGTCGGGCCCGGGCGTGCGCGGCGCGAGACCTCTCCCCGGTGAGCCCTGTTTTCGGGGGTTCGGCGCACTCCTGCTTTGTAGGGGCCAAGCACGAGATCTGCCTGGAGCGCGGCCGCGGGTCCTGGTGTGGAAGGGGGGGTGCCCGGTGATGTCGATGCATAAGCTCGACGCGGGCGACGGGTACAAGTACCTGACCCGTCAGGTCGCCGCGGGCGACGCCCGCCTCGGGCCGGGCGAGTCGTTGACGGCGTACTACGACCGAACCGGCAACCCACCCGGGCACTGGTACGGCTCCGGACTGGCCGGGCTCGGCGACGGCACGAACCGAATGCGGCCCGGGGCTGTGGTCACCGAGGACGCGATGGCCGCGGTGTTCGGCAAGGGCCACGACCCGCTGACCGGTGAACCGCTCGGACGGTCCTTCCTGCGCCACACGCCCACGACCTCCGGCGGCACGGCATCGGGTTTGAAGCCGGCGCCGCACACGGTGGTCGGGTTCGACCTGACGTTCACTGCCCCGAAGTCGGTCTCGGTGCTGTGGGCGTTGGCCGACGACGGAACCCGGGAGCAGGTCCACGCCGCGCACCGCGCCGCCCTGCAGGTGGCTCTGGAGTTCGTCGAAGCGAAGGTTGTGCGGACCCGGGTCGGCGCGGGTGGGTGCCGGCAGGTCCGCACGGGCGGGATGATCGCGGCCGCGTTCGAGCATTTCGACACCCGGGCCACCGACCCGAACCTGCACACCCACGTCGTGCTCGCGAACAAGACCCAGGGCCCGGACGGGGTGTGGCGGTCCCTGGACGGTCAGGCCGTGTACGCCGCGGCGGTGACGGTGTCCGAGCTGTACGACGTGCTGCTCGCCGACGAGCTCACCCGCCGGCTGCCCGTCGAGTGGGCCATGCGCGAGCGCGGGGCGCGGCGCAACCCCGCGTTTGAGCTCGACGGGATCGGCGAGGACCTGCTGGCCGGGTTCTCCACCCGGTCCGAGCAGATCCACGAGGCCGAGCTGGACTGGGCCGACCAGTTCCAAGCCGACCACGGGCGGTCGCCGTCGCGGACCGAGACGACCCGGGCCCGGCAGCACTTCGCGCTGGTGACCCGCGCTCCCAAGACCCTGCACCGGCTCACCGACCTGTTCACCGAATGGGCCAACCGCGCCCGAGCTCTGACCGGCGCGGACCCCCACGACCTCGCCGTCCGCGCGTTGCAAGGCTCGTACGGGCGGGCGCTGCACGCCCACGACGTCGGCCCCGAGGTCCGGGCCGCACTGACCGCTCAGATCGTGGCCGACGTGTCCGAGAAGCGGTCGGTGTGGACGACGTGGAACCTGGGCGCCGCCGCGCTGCGCGCGTCCAAGCTGCTGCGGATGGCCACACCGGGCGACCGGCTCACGCTGCTCAACGAGATCACCCGAGACGCGGCCACATCGTGCGTGCGGCTGGACGACACCCGCGACCCGCAGACCCGGCGCACGGGTGAGGAGCTTTTCACGTCCGTCGAGCTGCTGGCCGCAGAGAAGTCCCTGATCGACGCCGCCGAGGTCACCCCGTACCGCATGCGACCCCTGGACGCAGCCAGCCGCCGCGTCCTCCTCGATCCCCACCTCGCCGGGCTCGCCCCCGACCAGCGCGCCGCGGTCGAGGCCGTCCTGACCTCCGGGCACCTGCTGGACGCGATGGTCGGCGCCGCCGGGTCCGGCAAGACCACCACCCTGGCCGCCCTCACCTCGTTCTGGACGACGCACATCGGGCCCGTCGTCGGCCTCGCACCGTCCGCATCGGCCGCGCACACCCTGAGCACCGCCCTGGGCGCCCCGTGCGAGACCACGGCGAAATGGCTGTGGGAGTCCACCGGGCAAGGCGCCGCCGAACGCCGCACCCAGTACGACCAGCTCGAGCACGCCAAGGCCGCCGCCCCGACCTACGCCGAACGGGACCAGGCCGACCGCGCGCAGTGGCGGCTGCGCGCGGTCCAAGACCAGTGGCGGTTCGGGTTCGGGCAGCTGGTCATCATCGACGAGGCGTCCCTCGCCGACACCCGCACCCTGGCCGCCCTGGTCACCCAGGCCCAGGGTGCCAAGGCGAAGGTGCTGCTCGTCGGGGACCACCTCCAACGCGGATCCGTCGACGCCGGCGGGGCGTTCGCGATGCTCGCCCGCCGCGGACCCACCGCCGAACTGACCACCCTGTGGCGGTTCACCCACCCCTGGGAAGCCCGCGCCAGCCTCGAACTACGCCGCGCCCACCCCGAAGCCCTGGACGCGTACCAAGCCCACGGCGCGATCAGCGAAGGTCCCGGCGAGGCGATGCTCGACGCCGCCCTGACCGCCGTCACCACCGCCCACCAAGCGGGGCGAATCGCGATCCTGCAAGCCGTCGACAACCGCACCGTCCTCGCCCTGAACGCCCGCGCGCACACCGACGGGATCCTCGCCGGCACCATCACCCGCACCGGGATCACGCTGCACGACGGGCTCACCGCCGGTGTCGGGGACCGCATCGTGACCCGCCGCAACAACCGGCGCCTGACCACCGCCGACGGGTACGTGCGCAACGGCGCGTTCTGGGACATCACCGCGATCCTGCCCGGCGGCGCCGTCCTCGCCCGGCCCGCCCAACAAGGGAGCAACGACGCCGGCACCGGCATGACAGTCCGGCTGCCCGCGTCCTACGTCCGCGAGCACGTCGAACTCGGGTACGCGACCACCACCGCCCGCACCCAGGGCATGACCGTCGACGAGACCCACACCATCGCCGCACCCGGCATGGGCCACGAAGACCTGTACGTCGCAATGAGCCGCGGCGCTGATCTCAACCGCGCGCCTACGTCATCACCGACGCCCACGACGACTGCCTGCCCCGCACCGGCAAGCCCCCAACCGGCCGCGACGTCCTCGAGCAGATCCTCGCCACCAGCCACATCGAACTCACCGCCACCGAAACCTGGGCCACACACCACTCCGATCGACCCGCTCCGGTCCCGCCCTTGCGGGCCCGCCGCGAAGTCGGACCGAGTCGTTCCGTGCACCGCCCATCGCAGCCCGCCTCAGTACCGGTCCGCGACGGACCTGCGCTGGGAATCTGACCCGCCCTCCCCGACCACCACGAAGGAATGCCATGACCTCAACCATCACCGATCCGTCGCGGTCGGAGTTCATCACCGTTGCTGAGGCGGCCGAGGAGCTGCACGTCACCGAACGCTTCATCCGCAAGCTCATCGCCACCGGCGACCTGAGCGCGGTGAAGGTCGGCAGCCGCCTCGTGCGCATCCGTCGCGCCAGCCTGGAAGAGATCCTGCGGCCGGTGCGGACCATCGCCCCGACGCCGAGGCGGCGCTGAGCGTGTCGGTGCTCGTCTCCAGGTCGACTGTTTTGCGTGCCATCGGCCGACTATTTGGAGCGTCGCTGCCCGACCAGATGTTGCCTCGACCGAATGGATTGTCATCGTACGGTGACGCCCGCATGACGTCACCGTACAGCGACATTGATAAATGTCATCATACCTAGACCTAAGAGCAATGTCCGCGTACGGTGACACCCATGCGAGAGTTCGAGCGGGAAGCACGCACCCCCCAGCGGATCGGCCTCGTGATCCGCGACGCCCGACGCGACCAGGGCCTGACGCAAGCGCAGCTCGCGAAGAAGGCGCACGTCTCCCGCGCGTGGCTCATCTCCCTCGAGACAGGCAACAACGAGCGCGCCGAGCTCGGCTTGGTGCTCTCCACCGTGCGCGCCCTGGACCTGACTGTGCACCTCGCTCCCGCCGAGCCGGCCACGGCGGCTGAGGCTGACGCCCTCGACTTCATCAGCAAGCTCTGACCATGACCAAACACCTGCAGGTCATCCTGTACGAACGCGTCATCGGCACCCTCATCCAGGGCGACGGCGGCCAGCACACCTTCACCTACGCCGACCCCAACACCGCCACGCCGTTGTCACTGTCGATGCCGCCGCGGACCCAGCCCTACCCGCACCGCATCGTGGAACCGTTCCTCGAAGGACTCCTCCCCGAGAAGGACGACGTCCGCAGCACTCTCGGGGAGAAGTTCGGCGTTTCCAGCCGCAACCCGTTCGCGCTGCTCGAGCACCTGGGCCTCGACTGCGCCGGCGCGGTGCAGTTCGCCGCCGACGCGCAGGTCGATGATGTGCTCGCCGGCAAGGGCTCACTTGAGCGAGTCGAGCCATCCATCGGGGCCCGCCTGCGCGCCCTGCGGGACAACCCCGCCAGTTGGGTGGCTGACAACGAGCACTGGTCCCTCGCCGGGGCACAGTCGAAGTTCGCCCTCCGGCGGACGTCGGGCGGATGGCGCCAAGCCACCGGCGCGGAGCCGACGTCACACATCTTCAAGCCCGGTGTTCAGGAGCTCATGAGTCAGGCACTCATCGAGCACATCTGCCTGAGGACCGCTCGCGCCGTCGGGCTGAGTGCAGCCGAGACCGAGTACAAGGTCTGGGACAGCGAGCCCGCGATCGTGGTGACCCGGTACGACCGCACGCGGACACCGCAGGGAGCGTTCCGGCGCATCCACCAGGAGGACATCTGCCAAGCGATGTCGGTGTACCCGCGCGACAAGTACGAGTCCGACGGCGGACCGAGCGCTGCCGACGTGATCGCCCTGCTACGACGCAGCGGTGACCGCGCTTACCGAGGCGAGAACATGGCCCGGTTCACAGACGGGCTGCTGTTCAACTACCTGATCGGTGCACCCGACGCGCACGCCAAGAACTACTCGATCGTGCTCCTCGGTGACATCGTCCGGCTCGCTCCGCTGTACGACGTCGCGTCCGGGCTGGCATACGAGCATCGTCACCAACCGGGCCTCGGGGAGGGCGCCATGTCGATCGGCGGCGAGCGCCGTTTCGGTCGGGTCGAGCGTCGCCACCTCGAGGCATTCGCCGCCGCGACCGGTCAAGACGCTGTCGCTCTCGTCGACCGCACCCGCGAGCTCGCGGCCGCAATTCCCGAGGCGATGGCGAACGCTCTCGAAGAGGAGAGCGTCCGCACGCACACCGCCGAGTTGCGCGACCGGCTGCTGGTCCCAGTTGCGTCGCTGTGCGCGACCACAATCCGCCAGCTCGACTCGCCGGCCTCACGCGATGAGCGCCGGATCGGCCGCCGCCGCGAGCTGTGATCTGTCTGACGTGCCACCCGCAGCGCGGCCGAGTGGACGACCAGGCCACGCCATCGCCGCGTCTTGGCCGACAGCGGGACCGAAAACCCGCGCTATCAGCCCCAAATGGCGTGCCATAACGTGCCATAAGGGGGTTCAATCCGGTGCTTTTCGGTTCATCTTCGTGTACCCTCAAAAGCGCCTGACCTGCACTTATACTTTGCGACCAGGGCGAAAATCCCCCAGCTAACAGTTTCCCAAGCTGATAGCGCGGGTTCGATTCCCGTCACCCGCTCCGTGTTTGTGCAGGTCAGGGCCTCGCGGCGCTGGGTCGCGGCTCACCGGATGACGATTGACGCCAGTTCGGGCCATTCCGTAATGGCCCGTGGCGGGCTCGGCAGCCCGGGCTCCTACCGTCGCGAGCGCCGGCAACCGACTCGCGCTGGCGTTGCTCACCATGCTGACCTGCGGCGATGCACCCGACCTCCGACCGAGCTCGGAATGCGGCGTTCGGCTTCCAGGCTGAATGCCAGCATTCCAGATAGCGACGCGGTGTGCTTCGTCCTGGCAGGCACGCAGACCGACGGGTCATCCGCCGGATGAGTCATGCAGATGGGTGCTAAAATCCCTCATATGCATGACGTCGATCACGATCAGCTGTACGCGGTCGCGGAGAGTCAGGCGGGCTACTTCACCGCCGGGCAGGCGATCGCCGCGGGGATGGACCGCAGCACGCTCAGCCATCATGCCCGGCCGGGCGGCCGGTACCAACGAGTCGGTCGGGGCCTCTACCGGCTGCGTCACTTCCCGAGCAGCGCGCACGAGCATGTCGTCAGCGCCTGGCTGGCCCTGCGCGGGGCGGGGGCAGTGGTCTCCCACGACAGCGCCCTCGAGCTGTACGCCCTGGCGGACGTCATCCCGGACGTGGTGCACCTCTCGGTCCCCCGCTCCCAGCGCGGCCAACGCCCGCGCGCCGGCGTTCGGCTGCACACCCTCGTCAGCCCGCTCGGACCCGACGAGACCCGACCCGTCGCCGGCGTCGTGGCCACCTCGCCCGAGCGAACGCTCATCGACTGCGCTGCCCGCGGCACCGCGCCCGAGCAGGTCGAGCTCGCCATCCGTCAGGCGCTGACGCGCATGCTCACCACGCCCCGCCGGCTCACCAAAGCCGCCGCGGACGGACCGACGGCGAGCCGGGACCTCGTCGCGGGCGCCCTGGGTGAGGTCCGCCGATGAGGTACGCCAGCTCGGTCGCTTTCCGACGCGCGCTTGAGGACCGGCTCAAGGCGCTCGCCATCGCCGACCCGACACGTCTCGCACGGGATCGCAAACGGATCGCGTTCGACCGGCTGCTCGCCCGACTCGTTGCCACCGCGCCGGATGACTGGGTCCTCAAGGGCGGTTTCGCCATGGACCTGCGGCTTCGCGATCGGGCCAGGACCACCAAGGACGTCGACCTGGCCTGGCACGCCGAGGAGGACGCGCTGACCGATGCGCTCCTCGACGCAGCAGCGACCGACCTCGGCGACTACTTCGTCGTCAGCCTCGAGCGGACCGACGCACTACCCGACCTCCTGGGCGGCGCGCACCGCTTCCACGTCACCGTATCCCTGGCAGGACGCCCCTTCGAGAGCTTCCTTCTCGACGTCGGCACGCACGACGACTCCGTGACCGGCCGCGAGACGCTCACTACCCCTGACCTGCTCGGCTTCGCCGGCATCCCACCCGTGACGGTGCCCGCCCTACCCCTGGTCACCCAGCTCGCCGAAAAGCTGCACGCCTACACCCGGACCTACGAGGGCGGACGACCCAGCACCCGCACCAAGGACCTCGTCGACCTCGCACTCGTCGCAACTCTGTTCCCCATCGACGCGCATGAACTCAGGACCGCGATCGACGCAGTCTTCGCCCAACGCGCCACGCACCAGCGGCCCGACGCCCTGCCCGCGCCCGCACCGACCTGGCGGACCGCGTACCGCCGGCTCGCTACGACCGTCCGGATCAGCGACGACCTCGACGCAGGCCACGCAACTGCCGCCGCGATGCTCGACCCCGTCCTAGGACACCGCGTCACGACCGGCACATGGGATCCGAGCGACCAAGTCTGGAACCGAGGCGTTCCCACCGTTCGTCGGCCGGGGCAGGCCGGGTAGCGAGCCGAGTCCGGGATCGAAACGCCCGTGGCGGTCGGAGCCGGCGAAGCCGCGCACGTTGGATCGAGGCTTAAGTGGCGTTATGTGATGTTGGTCGGGCTTTTCGTCACGTATCGGCATGTCTGGCGACTCTGTCATCAGCGCACCAGGAGATCTACGGCGACCTCCAGTCGTTCGCAATAGTCCTCCCGTGATGCGACCTGATGCTTGATGCCGATCGATGTGCTGATGATCGTCCGCGCCAAACGTGGGGCTGACTCTCGCCCTGACTCGACGGAGATTGCTTCCGTGATGAGTTCTTCGAAGCGTTGCGGCATGGTCTCGACGATGGTTCCGAGGAGGTCGGGGTTGTCCTCGATGACCACCGTGACATCGCGGGCGAGCGGGCCGATGTAGCGGCCTGCCCATTGGTCGAAGGATTCAAGGAGGCGCTCTCGAAGGGGCCGGTCGCTGTTGGCCAGCACGAGTTCGACCTCTGCGATGTCTCGTTCCAAGGCCTGGGTGACCGCGGCACGGAACAGGGTCTCCTTCGAGGCAAAGAGGAAGTAGAGGCCGGGCCGGGAGATGCGCGCCGCCCGCGCCACCTCCTCCATGGCGGTCTTCCGGTATCCGAAGCGCGCGAACGTGACCAGAGCGGACTCCAGAACCGTGGCCCGACGGTCGGTATCGGCGATCGTCGACGACGGGCGACCAACTTCGGAAATGCTCACGCAACGAGCATACGGCCCAGCGGCTTACTGTACAGATAGTGCTTAGTGCGTATAGTTCACGTGATGACGACCCGCGAACGCATCTCGACGCACTTCACCGCTTCCAGCACCGCGGAAGATGTGCTGCGCGACATCGACCTTGCCGGTGTCCGAGCGATCGTCACGGGAGGTTCTTCCGGCATCGGAATCGAGACTGCTCGCGCGCTGACCGCCGTCGGGGCGGAGGTGACGCTGGCTGTCCGCAATACGGTTGCGGGCGAGGCCGCGGCCGACGCGATCGAGAATTCCACTCGAGCGATCCGCCCCCGGGTCGTCCACCTCGACCTCGCAGTCATGATCACCATCAGACGATTCGTCGCGACCTGGGATGGCCCTCTTCACCTGCTCATCAACAACGCCGGGCTCGTCACCGGGGGCCTCGAACGAACCGCTGAGGGCTGGGAGTTGCAATTCGCCACGAACCATCTCGGCCACTTCGCCCTCGCCACCGGCCTTCACGACGCCCTGACCCTGGGAGCGTCCGACCGAGACGAAGCACGGATCGTCTCTGTCAGCTCGACGGCGCACATGCGCTCCGGCGTCGATTTCGACGACCTCCACTTCGAGCGGCGCAGCTACGACCCCCAGATCGCCTACGCCCAGTCCAAGACGGCGAACTCCCTGTTCGCCGTCGAAGCAACCCGTCACTGGGCGTCCGACGGCATCGTCGCCAACGCGGTCAACCCGGGCGGCGTCGCGACCGGACTGCAACGCAACTTCACAACACGGCAGAAGGAGTCACTCGACGCGGCCGAGGCCGCCGGAGTTTTCACTTACAAGACGATCGAACAGGGAGCCGCCACCAGCATCGTCGCGGCAGTCGCCCCGGAGTTCGCTCACTCCGGAGGTCACTATCTCGACGACGCACAAGAGGCCTACACCGTGCCGAACGACGCCGACCTCGCGCAGCACCCGCACGGAGTCAAAGAATGGGCGCTCGATCCCACCGTCGCGAAGAACCTCTGGACGGTCTCGACCGACCTTCTTCGCGCCTGACTTCGCGACGCCATAGCGAACGGCACCGCCATCTTCGAGTAGAAACATAGTTGGTGGTAAGTCGTGTTTGTCCGACGCGGCTTTACTAGTCGCCCCAGCGCCGATCGCGCCGGCGGTGCCTGGCGCTATCAAGTGTCTGCCAGTGCACAAGCGTGAGCCCTGCAGCTGTTCGCAGCCCACGCCGATCGTCCCATGGCAACGGATGAACCCGAGTGCCATGCCCGAGAGGTCGCTTGCCTGCCCGACGGCTTGAGTCCAGGCGCGCTCGGCGGGCCATTACGGGCCATGAGGAGATGTATCGAGCCGTCAGCCGATGTCTCCGATTGTCGCGACATAGCGCCATGACCTGCAGCGATGCAGGTCAGGACACCGTTGCGAACCCCCTATGGTCAGCTTCCCAAGCTGATAGCGCGGGTTCGATTCCCGTCACCCGCTCCAGTTTTTCCCTCAGGTCAGGGACCTGCGTGGGGTGAGCTGGCCCCCTCTGGAAGCCTCACGCAGGTCGGGTCGCGGCACATCGCGCGCCTGCGCTTCGTGCGCCTGCTCGTCGCCTGCTCTTCAGCCGCGGTTCCCGACACCGCGATCGGGTGCGCCCATGTCCCCGGTCCCGGGTGTGCCGTCGGCGAGCCCGTAGCGCAGGTACACGACGCCCCTCGGACCGGCCACCGGTGGTTCGAGGAGCGTGACGTTCGTGGGTACCGCGCCGCCGTCGAACACCTTCTTCCCGACGCCGAGCACGATGGGGTGCACCCAGAGGTCGAGGCGGTCGAAGAGCTTCTCGCGAAGGAGGGTCTGCACCAGGTTCAGACTCCCGACGACCTTCACGTGCTCGTGCCGGTCGCGGACCTCGCTCACGGCGCCGGCCAGGTCCGGCCCGAGCTGCGTAGAGCCGGCCCACGAAAGATCTGGCGTGCCGCGGGATGCGACGTACTTCGGGACGCGGTTGAAGAGCTCGGCGATCTCGTTGTCCTCACCGTTCTGGTGCGGCCAATAGGCGGCGAAAATGTCGTAGGTCCGCCGGCCGAGCAGGAGGGCGTCCGTGCCCTCGTAGGCGGCACCGACCTGCGCGCCGGTGACGTCGTCCAGCAGGAGCGCCTGCCAACCGCCGAACCCGAACCCCACCGGGTCCTCGTCGGGGCCGCCGGGCGCTTGCGCGACAAGGTCGAGGGTTGTGAACAACTCGATATGAATGAGCCCCACGGCTTGCTCCCGATGTTTGTCGTCTCGAACCTGAGGTAGACCCGTGCGCACCGAGGCACTCGGCGGCGCGGCGGCGCGTCACAGAGGTCGGGCTGTCGCCACCGACCGCACCGCGCCGTGCATCTCGGTGACACAAAGCAGACTCCCACGCCTTCGCAGAGGCTGCCGAGTGCCGCAGGTTCGGCCGGTGCCAACTCATGACACCAAGAAGGCTTGACAAGACACCACAGTGGTGTCACTTTGGTGTCTATGGAACTTGGACCACACGTCAGCGAGCTGCATCGCCAGCTCATGGATGCCGCCGAGAACGGCACTGACGACACGCGCGCGGTCGCCGAGCGGCTCGCCGCCGGGCTGGATGCCGCGGCGAGGCTCGTGCTGCTCGACGTGCTGTCCGCCGCGGTCGGCGAGATCACTCGCGACCTCGCACCCGGCTCGGTCGACCTGCGGCTGCGCGGGCGCGAGATCGAGTTCGTCGTCACCCAGCCGAGCACCGAGCCGGACAGCGACGCGCAGCCCGCCACCACCGTCGACCTCGACGACGCGAGCACCTCGCGCACCACACTCCGCCTGCCGGACGCCCTCAAGGCGAAGGTGGACGAGGCGGCGGTGGCCGACGGCCTGTCCGTCAACACCTGGCTGGTCCGTGCGATCGCGGCCGCACTCCAGCCCAAGCAGCGACGATCCACCCAACGCACGCTGCGCACCGGCGACAACTTCGCGGGCTGGGCTCGCTAGGTGGCTGGTGTTTTTCGCGTGGCGGTGTCCGGTTGCGCGGCGACGCTCGGGGAGGATCGCGGGTGAGGGTTGCCGCTGCGGTCAGGAGTAGTCGATGACGTTGGGTCTGACGCCGAGGCAGGGTGATCTGCTGAG
>NZ_DATCNW010000356.1:0-7586 GCF_036565025.1 Pengzhenrongella sp. | reverse complement strand
CAACAACATGCGGGCATCGAACTGGCAGGCGGCAGTCGAAGCCGCCGACCAGCTCGTCATCATCTCCACGGTGAAGGAGGACGTCGCCCAGTCCGCAGCCTGGCTCCTCGACGGCCTGCGCTCCAGCAGCGGCTCACGGCGTGCCGTCAAGCAGGCAGTAACAGTCTTGGCCGCGACCTCCGGCTCACCGCACGCAGCCAACACCGAACTCTCCCAGCGACTGCATGATCACTTCGGCAAGCTCACGCGCGCCGTCGTGGACGTCCCCCACGACCCTGCTCTTCACGGCGGCGGACCGATCGACTACGACACGCTCAGCGCCGCCAGCCGGGCGTCCTGGCTCCGGGTCGCAGCGGCCATCGCGGACGGCCTGTAACCCCTGCCGGGCTCTGACCTGCTCTTTAGTACGAAAAACTCTTTCGGCGACACGCCGGGCGTGATCCCGGAGAGGCAATATACCTATGGCTAGTTTTGTGGGCATGGCGATGAAGACGCAACGGCGAGCGCGCGGAACTGGTGGCGGCCGCGTTGGGGTGTTCGTTGAGGTCGAGCCCGAGGCGAAGCGAACCCTTGAGCAGATCGTCGCCGCGACCGGCGCCCCACAGTGGGCCGTGGTCCAGGCGCTGCTTGAGCACGTCGACCTTGACGAGTCCAACCGGCCCACCTGGTGGACCGGTGGTCCGACGCAGCAGGAGGTCCTCGACATCTCCGCGTAGACGTAGAAACAGGTTTGGCCCGCCCTCACGGGCGGGCCAAACCTAGAAGTCCAGAAAGCCCTTCACCCTTTAGCTTGGCGGCGAGGCGGTGAAGAGCTCCGGGTGACGCACCTTGCGGTGTGTCGTTTTAGAGATCGGGACCATGATAGCCCGCGACGTCAATAGAACGCGGCCGAGTGCCAGCAACACGCCGGACGGCTCGGGCCTTTCTGCGACCGCCCGCGCCTGGGAACTGACCGGCGCGCTGAGTCCCCGCAGGTCAGTGCGGGTAGCGGACCAGGACGTCACCGGCGAAGTGGTGAATACGTACACCGGCACCTACCGCACATCCGCCGCCGAGGCCCCTGATGTGCCGTGGGCCATCTACCTCGCGGGCAGCAGGGATGGGCGCTACCGGCTGATCGCGTTCGACCTGGACGCCAAGGGCGGCCGCGCCCTAGTCGCGGCGGACACCGCGACGATCACGGACTTGCTCGACCGAGCAAACGTCCCGCACGTCGTGTGCGCATCTGGGCCAAGCGGCGGCCGCCATGTGTGGGTCGCTCTCGTCGATGACATCGACGCGGCCACGGTCGCCACCCTGGGGCGACTGGTGCGACGCCTGTGCCCGAGCTTGGACCTGGCCCCGCTGCTGAACCCCGTCACCGGGTGCGTGCGCCCCCCCGGTTCCCCCCATCGCCACGGCGGAACCTCAACCGTGATCGCCGGCGACGTCGCCAACCTGACGCGCCCGGCGGCCACGGGAGCGCAGGTGCACGAGCTCGTGGCGACGCTCGCCGCGCAGCTGCACGACGACGACGGCGCGACAGCGGCGCTGACCCACTCCCCCGCTCCCCTCGACGCCCTCGGCCATCCGTACCTGCCCGGCCCCAAGCGGCGCCTACCCGCAGGATCCGCGGCCGCGCTGGAGAGCGACGCTGCATCTGGGGATGCCTCAGCCGTCCTGTGGCGGATCCTGTGCGGCGCGGCCTCCGCCAAGTGGCACTACGAGGACGTCGCAGCCCTGATCGACTCCCCCGGCATGGCTCACGTCCGTTCCTATCGCGCAAAATCCGGGCGGCGCCTGCGTCCTGCCCGCGGCGCAGACTCCCCCGCCCGGGTCCTCTCCCGCCAGTGGGCCAAAGCCGTCGACGCGATGGCGATCGCACCCCGCCGCCCAGACCACACTGACGCGACCTTCGACCAGCGGGCCGCGGACATCGCGGTCATCGCTACGCACGTTCAAACAAGGGCCGACAGCAGCCCCGGACGGTGGACCCAGGGCGGTGGACCGACAGACCGGCTCGTCCTGGACGCACTGTGCGCCCTGGCCCTGGACGCCGTAGCAGCGGCTGTGGAAGCCGACATCCGGCGCCTGGCCCTGACGTGCGGGATCGGTCGGGAGACAGCACGCACGGCGCTCCTGCGCTTGGCCGCCGATCAGTGGATCGCACGCGTCGCAAGCGCGAGCGGAACTGCCTCCGCGAGCTGGACGATCGACCCGCGGAGCGCTGTCCACAGGCGTCTCAATGAAGCCCGGTCACAAGCGGACCCGCGCCCCGCCCTTGGTGGGGATGCTCTCCGCTCCTCCCTGCTCAACCAACTCCGCGACCGTCTAGCCCTCTGCCGGCACGACGCCTTCGCCAGTCCCCTCGGCTTGGGGTCCCTCTGTGGATACGTCTACGCACGGTCGATCGCCGATCCGAGCGCTCTAGTGGGCCCGGATCAGGAGCTGCCCGACGATGCGGTGTGTCGTGCTGTGGAGCGATTGGTGGCAGAGGGACTGGTCAAGCACGCGGCGGAGGGCTGGCGCGCCGCACCAGCAGCTCGTCGCGATGCTGTTGCGCGACGTCGTGGCAGTGCCGGCGCGCTAGTGGCTCGTGGCGAGCTGTACGCGCTCGAGCGTGCGGTCTGGGAGTGGTGGCGAGCCGAGTATGCCTGGATGACGACACCGAGCCACGTCATCGCCCGCCGCCGACCTACCTCCGGCCAACTCACTCTGATCGCGGGACGCGGCAGAGGTGCCCTCCCCCCGCATCCTCGTGGCCCCGACGGACGCGCCGACTACCGTGCCGCTCGTCGTGCCCTGGCCGGGAGTCCCGCGGCGGCACTGACCCTGCTCGCCGCGTAGGGCCCAGCCGGGGTTACCTCTCGACGTTCAACCTTCGGACCCCCGGCATCCTCGTCTTCTGTGGAACGCGGCCGCCGGCCCCAACGTGCTTCGAAGGTCCGACGTCGCAGCGTGAACTCCAGCTGCTCGCCGCCTTCCGCCCCGGGCGAGCTCGTTGCGTGTTCAGACGTTGGAACGGCCCCGGGGCAAATGCTCTGCGTCAGGGGGCACCGTCTCGCCCTCGTTGTACGTGGCCTCGATCCGCTTGATCTCACGGTCGATCGCTCCCCCGACGAAGTCCGCATATGTGCGCACCCCTTCGCGGTAGCGCGCTTCGCGGAACGCGGCACGGGATCGCTGCCTGACGTCGGCGCTGATCGCGACCGTGATCTGCTCCTTGACGTCGTCACCAGACGGGCCTTCTGCCTCGGCGGGTATGGACGCCGGCGTGCGGTTGTCCCTGATCAGCCGGGTTGCATCGGGTGGACGCCGCGCGATGGCGGGCCGGGGCGGCGGGCCAGCGACACTGCGGTCGTGCTCAGGCTGGCTGCTCATACGGCTGCCTCCTCCTTCGCCGTCAGACGAGCGATGATCTCGCTGGTCAGCGCGTGCAGGTCATCGGCGACCGAGGTCGCTGACCGGGGGCCAACCTGCGCGGCGCTGGCTTCGCCGCGCCGCACCTTCCACCACTCGGGGCCCTGGCGAACAAACTCGTCGAGCTCGTGGACGAGCACGCGGCGGTCGCGGACCTCCTGGGCGACAGCGCTGCTGTGCCGCACGGTGGTCGTGAAGACGATCGACTCACTGCCGAGGGTGTCCGCAACCATGGTGCGGGCCTTCGCGTGCACGCGGGTCGCCGTGGTGTCGACATCGAACAGGGCGACGCCGAGCAAGTCGACGTCCGGATTCAGGGCCAGGACCGAGTCCAGACGCCGGGCCACGTCCTCAAGCCCCTTCTGTGACCCCGAGTCCACCCTGGACGGCACGACGACCCAGCGCGCCGCGGCGATCGCCGCGGACTGCAATGCGTCGTTGCCGGGCGGGCAGTCGATGATGATGACGTCGTAGTCGCCGGCGATGGGTACCAGGACGTTGGCGAGAGCAAGCACGGCGGCGGTGGTCGACCTGCCGCTGCTGGCCGCGAGGCCCGCCTGTGTGGAGTGCAGGGCGTCTCCCCCACGCAGAACGTCGAGGTTGTCGCGCACAGTGCGCAACGGCTCGACCGCCTGGCCGAACAGCAGCGCCGCGGCGAGAGAAGCCCCGTCGTCGTCGTCGTCGGTGCCTGAGTAGCCGAGGTCGAGCCCAAGGTTGCCCTGGGGGTCCATGTCAACGACGAGGACCCGCCAGCCGCTGCGTGCGAGCAGAGCGGCTACGTTCGCGGCGATCGTGGTCTTGCCGACGCCGCCCTTGCCGTTGATCACCGCGATGACGCGCTGTAGGAGCTCCCTGTCGAGCGGCGGTGCTTCTCTCACGCGACTCTCTCTCATGGAAAACAAGTAGGACAGGTATTGCCCGGCTAAGCAAGCAACACCAGCGGAAGTTGCATAACTTGTTATGCAAGTTAGACAGGTTAAGCATGTAACGCCCTGATGGCGGTTGTAACAAGTGAAACTTGCTTACCAGGCGAAACTTGTTTAGCAGGTTTGGTGAGGCCGGCCCCGCCCTGAAAAACAGGGCGACCCCGAGGAGCTCACCAACCGACCTCATCCATTACATTACGTCTTTCATCTTCCATTACATCTTTTCTTCGTGTATGATGATGATATGAGTGAAACCGTGGAAGAGACGAGAACGTGCCGGTTCCCGGGGTGCGAGCGGCCGCCGGCGCCCGCGACAGGCGGCGTCGGGCGGCTGCCCGAGTACTGCGACGACCCGGCCCACACGCCGGCCGCCGCGTGGCGCGCTCGGCAGCGCAAGCGTCGAGAGACCGCAGGCGCCGTGTCAGCGGTGGAAGAGCGGCCCGTCGATGCGGCGCGGCAGCGTGCGAGCGAGATCCGGGGGCAGGTCGCGGGGATGGGGGAGCACCTGGTCGAGCAGTTCCGGGCACTCATCGAGGAGCTGCGGACCATCTCCGATCCGGATGCCGCCGAGGCTCAGATCGAGTCGATGTCGACCGATGCGGCCGAGCAGGTGGCGGCATCGTCGGCGCGCGCTACTCGCGCGGAGCAGGCCCAGCGCAAGGCGGAAGCCGAGCGGGCGGAGGCCGACGCAGCCGCGGCGGAGACTGTCGAGCTTGCAGACCAACTGGGAACCGACCTCGAGCATGTCCGCGAGCAGTTCGCCGAGCAGGAGCAGGCCGGCGCGCAGCTGCGCGCCGAGCTCGCGGAGACTCGGGCCATGGCCGCCGCTCAGGATGAGCAGGCGCGCCACGAGCTCGAGGAGCTCAACCGAGACCTGGCGGCCACCAGGGCGAGCCGGGACGACGCTGAGCGGGACCGTGACGCGGCCGCCGCTCGCGCCGAGACGGCCACAGCCGCCCAGACCGAGGCCCTAGACCGCGCACGCAGCGCGGAAGCCCGTGCAGACCTCGAGACCGCCCGGGCGCAGCGCGCCGAGACCGAGACCGCCCAGCTCCGTGAGCAGCTCGACGCCGCTCGCGCCGAAGGGGTGGCCCTGCGAGAGAAGGTCAGCGAGCTCCGAGGGGAGGTCGCGACAGCTACTGCCCAGCGTGATGCGGCCAAGGCCGACGTAGCGGGGGAGAAGGCCCACGGCGACCAGCGCGTCAACGACCTCCGCGCCACGCACACCGAGCAGCTGGACCAGTTGCGCGAAGACCTGACCCGGGCACGCGACGAGGCTCGCGACCAGCGCAGCCGCGCCGATCGGGCCGAGGCCCAGCGAGGGACCGACCCGCTGGGCAAGCGCTCCGCGACTCCACCGAAGGGCTGAAGCAGCCCGACGTGAAAGACCCCGACGGTGTCTGTCAACACCGCCGGGGGCCGAAGGAAACACAACCAACAGCACTGGAAGGTTCCCCGATGTCATTCTCTCTTGCCCAGATCACCCGTACCCGTCGCCGTGCCACCGCGCCGGTCGTCGTCGAGGTCGAGGACGCCGACCTCTTCGCTCTGGCGCTGGCCGTCGGCGTGCTGACCACGCGCGTTGCGACCGTCCGGGCCGCCTGATGAATACCCCTCACGTACCCATCGAGGGAGATCCCCGCGCGCCCCACGCGCCGCACGCTGCACCAGCCCTGGCCAACCTCGCGGCCGTCCAGCGGGCACGCTCGCAGGCGACGGTGGTCACCTGTGTGGGTGCGATCGTGCCGACCGTGTTGGCGATGCAGGGCATGGCGAGCCTCGCGATCGACCTGTTGGGTTTTCCGGTGCCCGTGGCCGTCGCTCTGGCGGGATTCCTCGAGCTCGCGCTGATCTCCTTCGCGTTGCTGACCAGAGCGTCAGCGCTGGCTGGTCGTCCCGGCGGGATCGATGCCGCAGCTGTCTGGGGCGTCTCGCTCGTCTCGGGCATCCTTGCCGGCACGCACGAGCTCGTCGGTCCGCAGCTGGACGGCGTCAGGTCCTGGGAGGTCGACCCCGGCTCTCTGCTCGCCGCCGGCGTGCGGCTCGCGGCTCCACTCGTCGCCGCGCTCCTGTGGGAGCGGGTCCTGACAGCAGCTCGTCGCGAGCACGAGGCACGTTCGCTCGTCGAGGTGCGCCGCGACCGGCGACTGATCGCGGTCGCGCAGGACGCCTTGACGGTCCGGCAGATGGAAGCCAACGCGCCACGGCGGCTCCCTGGTCAATCGCGCACCCAGGCCGCACGGCTGCGCTTGGCCCGGCGCAAGCTCCGCCGCTCGCACATCGCGGCGCTACGGATGGTCGGCCCTGGCACCGACCTCCACGCCGTCCTGGCCGCCGTCGGCGCTGTCGACATCCTCCCGGCCGCGACCATGCCGCCCGGCCGACCGGACATCCAGTCGGACGAAGGCGTCGGCCCCGTCAGCCGCGCTGTCCACTTGTCCGATGCCCTGTCGGACCTGGCGCTCGACACCCGCACCACGGACTCTGTGGCGACCCGTCTCCAGTCCGACAGGGCGGCCGCCTCGATGAACGGCTTGGACGCCGATCCGGTTCTGCCGCTCCACCGGTCGGACACCGAGGGTGTGCCGGCGGAGGCCGCCGCTGCGCTGTCGGACGGAGCGAAAGCCCCCGACCCCGACCAGCCCGGACTGGCGTTCCCCCTGTCCGACACGGTGGACCGCCGGTCGGACACGCAGGTAGGACGCCCGTCCGACAGCCCTGCAGAAGCGGTCACGGGTCAAGACCCGTTGACGATCGCCGTCGATCTTGTCCGTCATGACCGGACAATCTCGGGGGCGCGGATCGCGGTAGTGATGCGCGAGCACGGACACACCGTGACTGACCGGACAGGGCTGCGGTGGCGCGACCGCGCCACTGTGCAGCTGGACACCGAGGCCACCACGCTGCGCGAGGACAACGTTCGGCTGGTCGCGGCTGCCAGCTGACGGCAGCAAAGGTCGCGCACCTCCGGACACCGCACGCAAGCCCCCCCTCGTCATCACGGTGGGGGCTTTCGTGTGGGCACTCGCGGCGTCGCACCGATGTGGGAGCGCACAACCCAACCCATAGAACTAGACTCATTACCTATGACAAGGTATAGTTAAGGGTGTTGGGCAGGGCGTAAAACGGTCGGGTCTTCCGGCCACCCGAGCCCGGCACGGAGGCTCACCATGCGCCAAGTAACTGTCATCGGTCCCAAGACGGAAGCCCGATACGCCGCGTTCGACACCGGCGAGACGTGGAACGGGAGTCCGGTCCTGG
>NZ_DATCNW010000355.1:0-14953 GCF_036565025.1 Pengzhenrongella sp. | reverse complement strand
GCGTTGCGTCGACCGAAACCTCTGCAACGTCCGAGCGTTGACGTCCTATAGGACGTCAACGCTCGGACGTTGCGGGGGCATGGGCGAGCGGCGCCGTCGGGCGGGCCGGCCCGCGCGAACCGGGGGGACTACTTCGTCAGTGGCGCGAGGAGCGGGTCGTCCGCGTAGACCTTGGCCGCGTTCGCCTTGGTCACGATCACCGGAACGAGCAGGTACGCGGGCACGACCTTCACGCCGTTGTCGTACAACCTCGTGTTGTTCAGCTCGGGCTTCTCGCCGGCCGCGAGTGACGTCGCCATCCCGATGGCCTTCGTGACCAGGGCGCGGGTGTCCTTGTTGACCGTCGCGTACTGCTCGCCGGCCATGATCGACTTGACCGACTCGGCCTCCGAGTCCAGGCCGGTGACGACCGGGATCGGCTTCCCCGCGCCCTTCACGGACGTGATGATCGCCCGCGCGAGGCTGTCGTTCGGCGACAGCACGCCGTCGAGCGGCTTGTCGGCGTACGTGCTGGTCAGGATCGTGTCCATCCGACTCTGCGCGGTCTCGGCCTTCCAGCCGGTGGTGGCCGTCTGCTTGATGGCGGTCTGCCCGGAGCCGACCACGATGCTGCCGTCGTCGATCCTCGGCTTGAGAACCTTCATCGCCGAGTTGAAGAACACGGCGGCGTTGGCGTCGTCCGGGGAGCCGGAGAAGAGCTCGATGTACTGCGGACCGGCCTTCTTCTTGGCGTCCAGCCCGTCCAGCAACGCCTGTCCCTGCAGCTCGCCGACCTTCTCCGGGTCGTAGTTGACCACGTAGTCGACATCCGCGGTGTTCAGGATGAGCCGGTCGTACGCGATCACGATCGCGCCGGAGTCGTGCGCGGCCTTGACCTGCGTGCCGAGCTGGCCGCCGTCGGCCGGGCCGATGATGATGACCTTCGCGCCCTTGGTGACCATCGCGGAGATCTGGTCCTGCTGGTCCTTGACCGGCGCCGAGGCGCCCGCGTACTGCACGTCCCCGGTGAAGCCCGCCTTCTTGAGCCCCTTCTCGAACAGGCCACCGGCGAGGACCCAGTTCTCGGACGTCTTCGACGGGAGCGAGACCCCGATCAACGAGTCCTTGGCGAAGCCGCCCGCCCCCTTGGCATCGGGTGCGTCGGCCCGGCTCGAGCAGCCCGCAATGGTCATCAGGGCGACCGCGCTCATCGCGGTCGCGAGAATCATGTGTCTGCGCATTGTTCATGCTCTTTCGTCGATGAAAGCAATGAGGGGTCGGACGCCCGAGGATCTCCGGTGGGATCAGCGGGCGACCGCGCTGCGCCGGGGCGCGGATGGAACTGTGTGCACGGGCATGACCTCGATGTCAGCGAGTTCTCCAGCAGGCGGCCCACGATCGGTGTGACCGTTCACGCGTATCTTTGGGCCCGCTGACAACGTTGTCAAACGGACATTCGCGAAGACGCCCGACCCTTTGTTTGCCCCTCACGCGAAAACCCGGCGTCCGGCGGCGAATCGTCGTCGAACTGGGAGTTGTTGTCGTCAGATCGCCCGAAATACGACAACAACTCCCAGTTCGCGGCGCGACCGTCCGGGGTCAGCAGGAGCAGCGGTCGGGGCGCCAGGTGGAGCGGATCAGGTTCAGGGCCTCGTCGCCCAGGGGGTTCACGCCGGGGCCGGCCGCCAGGGAGTGGCCGACCAGCACGTGCAGGCATTTGACGCGGGTGGGCATGCCGCCGGCCGAGATCCCCGCGATCTCCTCGACATGTCCCAGCTCCTCGCGCTGGGCGAGGTACTGGTCGTGGGCGAGCGCATAGGCCGCCGCGAGCTCGGGCTCGACGGCCAGGCGCGCGGTCCACTCCTTCATCAGCCCGCCGGCCTCGAGCGTGCTGACGGCCTGCACGGCGGGCGGGCAAGTGAGGTAGTACGTCGTCGGGAAGGGCGTGCCGTCGTCGAGCCGGGGTGCGGTGCGAACCACGAGCGGGCGCCCGCACACGCAGCGCGCGGCGATGCCGACGACGCCCCGGGGCAGCCGGCCCAGCTGCTCGCGCAGGGTCGCCAGGTCGCGCTCGACGACCGCGGGGCCGGTGGTGTACGGGAGGGGTGTGGGCGTCACGGGGTTCCGTTCGGTGTCGGCCCGGTCGGGCGGGCCTGGGTGGGTCATTCTCGTCGAGAGGCGCCGTCAGGGCAGCGGCTTGACGGTCGGCGCGAGCGGGACCGCCGGCGTGGTCGCGCCGTGCTGGCCGACCTTGGCGTCGCCGGCGACCCGGACCGACTCCCACACGGTGTTGTACCAGGGCTTGGTCGAACCCTCCGGGACCCGGGCCGGTCCGCTGCCCGAGGCGACCACGTCCGACCCGTTCGGGTTGGGGACCGTCTGCGGGTCGACGACCCGGAACGCCGTCTCCCCCGGGCGGACGAACGCCAGTCGCTCGCGGGCCTGCGCCGCGACGTAGGCGGGGTCGTTCCACCGCTCGAGCTCGCCCTCGAGATCCTTGTTCTGCGCGCGGGCCTGCGCCACCTGCTGAGCGAGCGAGGCGTTGTCGGACCGTTGCGCGACGTACGCGCGCACGGTCGGGAACAGCAGCACGAACGCGAGCATCCCGACCACGAAGAGGACCAGAGCGCGCACGGTGAACATGCGCGGCATGCGGGCCGCGGGGACCCGCTCGACCCCGCCCGAGCGCCCGCTGCCCCGCCCGGCCGATGACTTCGCGGCCGACGACGTCGGGGCGGCCGTCGAGCGCGGCCGGTTCGAGCCGGTCCCGCCCGCACCGGAACCGGACGACCTGCCGCCGGAGCGGGGCGCGGTCGGACGACGGGCGGACATGGGTCGATTCTCTCCCGTTCGGCGACGATCCCCGCGCACGTTGCGAGCTTCGACGTGTCTGCGCCGCGGCGGCAGCGCGGACAACCGGTGACAAGCGGGACACACCGGACATGCCGAAGCCCGGCCCGCGAAGATACGCGGGTCGGGCTCCGGTGGATCGCCCGCCAGCTCACAGGCTCGTGAGCGAGCGGATGAGGCCTTGGGTCAGGCCTGCTTGTGCCGCGGGAAGGCGCTGGCGCCGGCGTAACGCGCGGCGTCGTCCAGCTCCTCCTCGATGCGAAGCAGCTGGTTGTACTTGTTGATGCGCTCGCCACGGGCGGGTGCACCGGTCTTGATCTGACCGGCGTTCGTCGCGACGGACAGGTCGGCGATCGTGACGTCCTCGGTCTCGCCGGAACGGTGCGAGATCATCGCGGTGTAGCCGTTGCGCTGCGCGAGCGTGACGGCGTCGAGGGTCTCGGTGAGCGTCCCGATCTGGTTCAGCTTGACCAGGAGCGAGTTCGCGGACTTGAGCTCGATGCCCTTGGCCAGGCGGATCGGGTTCGTGACGAACAGGTCGTCACCGACGATCTGCACCTTGTCACCAACCTGCGCGACGAGAGAGGACCAGCCGGCCCACTCGTCCTCGGACAGCGGGTCCTCGATGGAGACCAGCGGGTAGTCGCGCACGAGCTGCTCGTAGTACGCAATCATGTCGTCCGAGGAGGTCGCCTTGCCCTCGAACTGGTAGGCACCATCCTTGAAGAACTCGGTCGCCGCGACGTCGAGCGCGAGGCCGACGTCCTTGCCCGCGACGAAGCCGGCCCGCTCGATCGCGACCAGGATCAGGTCGAGAGCGGCGCGGTTGCTGGACAGGTTCGGCGCGAAGCCACCCTCGTCACCGAGGCCCGTGGACAGGCCCTTCTCCTTCAGCACGGACTTGAGGGAGTGGTAGATCTCCGCGCCGGTGCGCAGCGCCTCGCGGAAGGTCGTGGCGCCGAACGGGGCAACCATGAACTCCTGGATGTCGACGTTGGAGTCGGCGTGCGACCCACCGTTGAGGATGTTCATCATCGGGACCGGCAGCACGTGTGCGTTCGGTCCGCCGATGTAGCGGAACAGGGGCAGGTCCGCGGAGTCCGCGGCGGCCTTGGCGACGGCGATCGAGACGCCAAGGATCGCGTTGGCGCCGAGCTTGCCCTTGTTGGACGTGCCGTCCAGGTCGATCAGCGCGGCGTCGACGAGACGCTGCTCGCTGGCCTCGAACCCGATGAGCTCCGGGGCGATCTCGTCGATGACGGCGTTGACCGCGTCCTCGACGCCCTTGCCCAGGTAGCGGGACTTGTCGCCGTCGCGACGCTCGACGGCCTCGAACGCGCCGGTCGATGCGCCGGACGGGACCGCCGCGCGCGCGATGGTGCCGTCGTCGAGTGCGACCTCGACCTCGACGGTGGGGTTGCCGCGCGAGTCAAGAATCTCGCGGGCGCCTACGGCCTCGATGCTAGCCATGGATGCTCCTTTGTCGGACAGGTAGGTATGCGTCGGAAAGGCTACCGCCGATCCCGGGGGGATCGACTGGGACCTTCCGCCCGAGCGCGCCGACGGCGCTAACGGGCGGAAGACGAGAGATGAATGTCAGCCGACGAGAGTCTTGACTGCGGAGAGGATCTCGCGCAGCCCCTTCTTGGCATCGGCGAAGAGCATGCCGGTCTGTGGCTCGCCGTACAGCTCGTTGTCCAGGCCGGCGTAGCCGTGCCCGAGGGAGCGCTTGATGACGATGACGGACGGTGCCTTGTCGACGTCGAGGATCGGCATCCCCGAGATCGGGTTGCCGGCCCGGCGTGCGGCCGGGTTGGTGACGTCGTTCGCGCCGACCACGAGGGCGACGTCGCACGTCGCGAACTCGGGGTTGACCTCGTCCATCTCCAAGAGCTGGGTGTAGGGCACGTCGGCCTCGGCGAGCAGCACGTTCATGTGCCCGGGCATTCGCCCAGCGACCGGGTGGATCGCGTACAGCACGGTGATGCCGCGCTCGGTCAGCAGCGCGCCAAGGTCGCCGCACTCGCGCTGGGCCTGCGCCGCGGCGAGGCCGTACCCGGGCACGATGACGACCTTGGTCGCATAGGCGAGCTGGATGGCGACGTCGTCGGCGTCCACGCGACGCACCTCGGCGCCACCCGGGCCGGCCACCGCCGCCGAGGCGGAGTCGCCGGTGCCGAAGCCACCGACCATGATCGCGACGACCGAGCGGTTCATCGCGTCGGCCATCAGCTTGGTGAGGATCGTGCCGCTCGCGCCGACGAGCGCACCGGCGATGATCATGATCTGGTTGCCGACCACGAACCCGGCCATCGCCACGGCGAGCCCGGTGAACGCGTTGAGCAGGGAGATCACGACGGGCATGTCGGCCCCGCCGATCGGCAGCACCATCAGGATGCCGAACGCGAGCGCGGCGACGATGACCGCGACCAGCAGCCAGGTGTTCGGCGCTGCCACGAGCCAGGCGCCACCGCCGAGAGCGACGACGGCGCTGAGGATGCTCAGGGCGCGCGACCCGGCGAAGGTGATCGGCGCTCCGGAGACCCAGCCCTGGAGCTTGCCGGCCGCGATCAGCGACCCGGAGAAGGTGATCGAGCCGATGATGACGTCGAGCACGACGGGAACCGAGAAGCCGGCCGTGATGGAGCCGTCGCCGAGCGCGCGGGAGAAGTCGACGACGCCGACAACCGCGGCCGCGCCACCGCCGACCGCGTTGAAGAGCGAGACGAGCTGCGGCATCGCGGTCATCTGCACGCGACGCGCCGAGACCAGACCCGCGAGGGAGCCCACGAGGAGCCCGGCGATCAGGGTGCCCCAGCCCCAGCCGGAGACGTGGATGTCCCCGCCCTCGGCGGCGGTTCCACCGGTGGCCAGCAGGGCCACGGTCCCGACGATCGCGGCAGCCATGCCGGACGCGGAGAGCAGGTTGCCCCGGCGTGCGGTCGCGGGCGAGCGCATCAGGTGCAGGCCGAGCACGAAGCACACGGCGGCGGCCAGGTAGACCAGCCGGACGACGACCTCGAGCGCGCTCATCGCGCCACCTCGGCGGACGACGCGTCGCTCGGCCCGAGAGCGACCCGTGCCGGGCGGGCCTTGAACATGCCGAGCATCCTGTCGGTGACCACGTAGCCACCCACCACGTTCATGGCGGCGAACGCGGCGGCGAGGAACGTCAGCACGTATCCGAGCGGGTCATGGGCGAGGCCGGCGACGATCACCGCGCCCACGACGACGACGCCGTGGATCGCGTTCGCGCCGGACATCATCGGGGTGTGCAGGGTCGCCGGGATCTTGCTGATGACCTCGAACCCCACCAGAACAGCCAGGACGAACAGCCCCAGGTCGCTCAACAGTTCATTCGGCACGCGCCGCACCCTCCGTCTGAATAAGTACTGCGGCGACGATCTCGTCCGCCGGGTCGAGCTTGATCTCGCCGTCCGCGACGATCGCGGTGAGCAGCGCGGTGACGTTGCGGGAGTACGCCGCCGAGGCGCCGGTCGCCATCTGGGCGGGCAGGTTGCCGGCGCCGATGACGGTGACCCCGCCGGGGGTGACGATGCGCTCGTCGGGCACGCTGCCCGCGACGTTGCCGCCCTGGGGGCCGGACGCGAGGTCGACGAGCACAGACCCGGGCGCCATGGCCGCGACGGTCTCGGCCGTGACGAGCACGGGCGGCTTGCCGCCGGGCACCTGCGCGGTCGTGATGACGATGTCGAAGCGGCGGATCGCCGCGTCCAGCTCGGCGCGCTGCTCGACGGCCTCGTCCTCGGTGAGCGCGCGGGCGTACCCGCCGCCGCCGTCGCCCGCGGTGACCTTGGTCGTGAGGAAGGCCGCCCCGATCGAGGTGACCTCCTCGCGCGCCGAGGACCGCACGTCGTACCCGGTCACCTGGGCGCCGAGACGCCGCGCGGTACCGATCGCCTGGAGGCCTGCGACGCCCGCGCCGAGCACGAGCACGGTCGCCGGCCGGGCGGTGCCGGCCGCGGTGATCATCATCGGGAAGTACCGGGCGAACGCCTCGGCCGCGACGATGGCGGCGCGGTAGCCGGCCACCGAGGCCTGCGAGCTCAGCGCGTCCATGGTCTGCGCGCGCGAGAGCGTGCGCGGCAGCAGGTCGAGGCTGAGCAGCTGCACTCCGCGTGCGGCCGCCTCGTCCAGGTCGGCACGCTCCACGCCGCGGGCCCGACCGTCGAGCAGCCCGATGACGACCGTGCCCGCGCGCACTCGCGCGAGCACGGCCGACGTCGGGCGGCGGACGGCGAGCAGCACGTCGGCGCTGGCCAGCACATCGGCGAGCGTGCCGGTCTTGGCGCCGGCGTTCACGTAGGCGTCGTCACCGAACCGCGCCCCGGCGCCGGCGCCGGCCTCGACGAGCACCTCGAACCCCTGTGCGACCAGCCGCTCGACGACCTCCGGGACCAGCGCGACCCTGCGCTCACCGGGTGCTCGCTCCGCGAGCGCAGCTACTACGAGCACCGTTACCTCTTCGCGCGCCGTCATCAGTCCTCCTTGGGGTGCCCGAACGGACGCCTCGTTGATTCTGCCCGCTCAACGTCGGGCCGAACAGGACCTTATGCCCCCGACGGGGTCATCCTTGACCAGTGTGGTCCCTCCCGTTGACGTTCAGCAGCGGAACTGACCGACGAGCTGCTGCAGATCGCCTGCCATCCTCGCCAGCTCCGCAGCGGCCTCGGAGGTGCTGTTGGCCGCAGCCGTCGTGTCGTCCGCGGACCGGGCGACGGCGATGATGTTGGACGCGATGTCGGTCGATCCGCTCGCCGCGTCGGTCACGCTGCGGCTCATCTCGTTCGTCGTGGCGGTCTGCTCCTCGACGGCCGAGGCGATCGTCGACTGGGTGTCGTTGATCTGCTCGATGATCGCCGAGATCTGACTGATCGCGTCGACCGCCGCCCGGGTGTCCACCTGGATCGCCTCGATCCGACGCCCGATGTCCTCGGTCGCCTTGGACGTCTCCCGCGCGAGCTCCTTGACCTCGCTGGCCACCACGGCGAAGCCCTTGCCCGCCTCGCCGGCCCGCGCCGCCTCGATCGTCGCGTTCAGCGCCAACAGGTTCGTCTGCTCCGCGATCGAGTTGATCACCTTGATCACGTTGCCGATCTCCGCCGAGGACTCCCCCAGCTTCGCCACCGTCACGTTCGCGCTCTCCGCCACGCCCACGGCCTTCATCGCCACCCCGGCCGCATCGCTCGTGTTCTTCGCGATCTCCCGGATCGACGCCGACATCTGCTCGGTGCCGGCCGCCACGGTCTGCACGCTGATCGAGACCTGCTCCGCCGCCGCCGAGACGACCCCGGCCTGGTTCGCCGACTCCTGAGCCGAGCCGCGCATCTGCCCCGATACCGCCGAGAGCTCCTCCGACGCGGCCGCGACACCCTGGGAGTTGTTGCCCATCGCGCGCATCGCTTCCTGCAGCCGGGTCATCGCACGGTTCAACGCCCCGGCCATCTGCCCGACCTCATCCTTGGTGTCCACGTCGAGCCGCAGGTCGAGGTGCCCCTCCGCGAGGCCCTCCAGCATCTGCACGGTCTGCTTCAGGGGTCGGGCGATCGTCCGGCCGATGCCGAGCGCGAGCCCGACCGACAGCGCGAAGGCCGCGAGGATGAGGCCGATGATCAACATCCGGGCACTTTGATACGCGGACTTCGAGTCGGCTACCGCCCGGATAGCCGCCTTGTCCTCGATCTTGTAAAGGCTCGCGATGTCCGCGGAGATCCTGGCGATGAGCGGGCTGACTAGCGCGTCGCGCACGGCACCGAACTCCTTGATGCGGCCGGCCTCGATCAGCGGGATGAGCCGCTCGTCCCGGAGCTTGCGGTACTGGGGCGTGGCGTCGTTCAGGTCGTTACGGAACTTCTCCCGCCCGCGCATGTCGGTCGCCGTGTACAGCGCCCAGTTCGCGTCCACCGACGCGTCCAGTCCCACGATCAGCACTCGGATCTTCGCCTTCGCGGCCGGCGTCGGCGCGAGCGCGAGTTCCAACATCCGCCGACGCGTCTCCTCGGAGTCCTTGTCCACCTTGCCAAGCCACGCAATGGCCTGGAAGCTGTCGCGGTAGAGGCTCTGCATGCCTGCCTGCGCGGACGCGAGCTTCGTGATCCCGAGGACGCCGACGCCGACCATGAGCATGGATACGGCAAGGAAGCCGGCCAACAGCTTCGTCGCGGTCTTCAGGTTGCGGAAGGCCGACAGCGGGCCTCCATTGGTCCGGTCGCCACTCATGACGTGCGCCTCTCGTCGAGCAGCCGCCCGGCTTCGTTGCCGTCGATCTGCCTCTCACAGGCTCATCGGCTCGTCTGCGCGGGATTCAAGTGACCTTGATCCCTTGACTTGCCCCAAGTTTCGCTCAGGGGGCGTTGGCCTCGGTGGCCCGGCTGGGGACCCGGTCCTGGTGCAGGCGCACGAGGTTGCGCCCGGCGTTCTTGGCCTCGTACAGCGAGACGTCGGCGGAGTGGAACAGTTCGTTCATGGCGATGCCCGATGCCGGGTACGCGGCGACCCCGCCACTGATCGTGCACGGCAGGGTGCGTCCCGCGACCTCGACGCCGTCATGGTCGCACCGGCGTCGGACCTGGTCCGCAAACGCGAGCCCTGCCGCGGCGTCGGCCCCCGGAAGGGCGACGAAGAACTCCTCGCGTCAGCGCGATCGCGACGGTCGGGTTGTGCGTCCGGCGCCGCCAGGTGACCAGGCCGACCGCGATGGAGGCCAGCGCGGCGACCGCGTAGGCGATCCAGACGGGATCGCGCAGCACCATGGACACCTCCGGTCGAACGCCGTGGGGTCGAGTGCAGCCACGAGCGCGGTCACACGACTGATCGACCGGTCAACCGTCGAAGTGAGGAAGTCACCGGGCGCGCGGGCGCCTGCGCGCCGGTCTCGGATGCCTGCGGATCAGCCCGGGGACGGGACCCGCGAGGATGTCAGCGAGCCTCGGACGCCCGCACGTCGGCCTCGAGCGTGCGCAGCGCGGCCCGCAGGGCGCTCTCGGCGTCGATCCCCGCTGCGTCGGCCTCCGCGGCCAGCAGCAGCAGCCGCGCGCCGAACGCCGCGCTTGCAGCCTCGTCCGGGGCCGCAGCGTCGACGTGCCGCCGGGCGGCCACGGCGGCGTCGACCGGCAGCCCGGCCCGGCGGGCGCGGGAGAGCACCTTCTGCCCGCGGGCGAGCGCGCCCTGCGCGAGCGGGATGCCCTGCAGGACGGAGGTGCGCTGCTTCTCGACGTTCTTGATCCGCTCCCAGCGGGCATGGACCTCGTCGACGTCGTCGTCGGGGCTGCCGGCGCCCGAGGTTCCGGGCGCGAAGACGTGCGGGTGCCGCCGGACGAGCTTGGCCGCCACGCCGCGGGCGACGTCGTCCAGGTCGAACGGGTCGACGTCGTGCTCCTGGGCGAGCCGGGCGTGGAACACCACCTGGAGCAGGAGGTCGCCGAGTTCCTCGCGCATGCCCACCCGGTCGCCGGTCTCGATCGCCTCGGCGACCTCGTGGGCCTCCTCGAGCGCGAACGGCACGAGGCTGCGGTGCGTCTGCTCCGCGTCCCACGGGCAGCCGCCCGGCGAGCGCAGCAGATCCATCACCTGGACCAGCTCACGCACGCCGTCGCCCTCGCGGGGCGCGGCGGCTGCGGCGGCGGGCACGGTCAGCCTGCCGCGGCCTTCGTGACCAGCCACGGGTACGACGGCGACGTGAGCTTGCCGGTCGTGAGGTCGATCTTGCCGTAGCGCGGGTTGACCTCGGGATGGAGCGCGGCCAGCTGCTTGGTGACCCGCTTCGCGACGGCGGCCGCATTCGGCAGCCCCTGGAGCTGCTGCTGCACGAGGGTGAACCGGGCCACCTCGATCGCTCCGGGGCTGAACTCGGTCGGCGCGGCGGCCTTTCCGGAGCCCTTCGGTGCCTGGGAGGCCAGGAGGTCGCGGGCCTGCTGGTCCGAGACGCCGACACCTTCCTGGGCGGCTGCCTTGTCGAACGTCGGGGCCACGATCAGCACCAGCAGCACGTTTGCCTGGCTGACGTCCTTGAGGTACGGGGCGAGGTCTTTCGCGGTCGCCTGCAGCTCGGCCACCGTGATCTTGTGGCCGTCGACCACCGCAGCGGCGCCTGCCTCGCCGGAACAGCCACTGAGGGCGCCGGCGAGCAGGGCACCCAGCACAAGGATGACCGGCGCGCGGCGACGCCCCAT
This sequence comes from Pengzhenrongella sp., assembly GCF_036565025.1. NCBI lineage: Bacteria > Bacillati > Actinomycetota > Actinomycetes > Micrococcales > Pengzhenrongella > Pengzhenrongella sp. Next base: position 3,932 of record NZ_DATCNW010000355.1, on the reverse strand, counting down.
CAAGGATCGGACCGGCACGTGTGACCTCCGTTGTCGTCGTGAACGCTGGTCATCGTAGGCGCTCACGAGGTTCGGGTGCCTACCTGCGCCGCCGCAGCGACGTTGCCGCCCACGACGGCGTCGAGCAGCTGGCGTGCCCAGGCGAGGACTTCTCCGCCGTGCAGCGGGCGGCCGCCGATGCGCGCCGTCGTCGGGAAGGGCACGAGCATCGTGTGCAGTGCAGGCTTGAGCACCGTGCCGGGGTACAGCCGCTTGACCCGCAGCTGGGCCGACTCGGGCAGGTCGACGGGTGCGAACCGCACGAACTTGCCCTGCGCGGTGATGTCCAACAGGTCCAGTGCGCGCGCCGCGTTGCGGAAGTCGGCCACCGCGAACAGGTTCTCGACCTGCTCGGGGATCGGCCCGTAGCGGTCGACGAGCTCCGAGCGGACCTCGGCCAGCGCGTCGGCCGTCTCGCCGCCAGCGAGCTTGCGGTACGCCTCGAGCCGCAGGCGCTCGTGCGCGATGTAGTCGTGCGGGATGTGCGCGTCGACGGGCAGCTCGATGGTGACCTCGGGCGCCTCCTCCTCGACCTCGCCCCGGAAGCCGGCGACGGCCTCCCCGACCATGCGGATGTACAGGTCGAACCCGACGCCCTCGATGTGTCCGGACTGCTCCCCGCCGAGCAGGTTTCCCGCGCCGCGGATCTCGAGGTCCTTCATCGCGATCTGGATGCCCGCGCCGAGGTCGGTGTGGGCGGCCATGGTCGCGAGCCGGTCGTGCGCGGTCTCGGTCAGCGGCCGCTCGGGCGGGTACAGCAGGTACGCGTAGGCCCGCTCCCGCCCGCGCCCGACGCGCCCGCGCAGCTGGTGCAGCTGGGACAGGCCCAGCACGTCCGCGCGCTCCAGGATGAGGGTGTTGGCGTTGGAGATGTCCAGGCCGGTCTCGATGATCGTGGTGCAGACCAGGACGTCGAACTTCTTCTCCCAGAAGTCCCCGATGACCCGCTCCAGCTGGTGCTCGGGCATCTTGCCGTGCCCGACGGCGATCCGCGCCTCGGGCACCAGCTCGGCGAGCCGCGAGGCCGCCCGGTCGATCGAGGCGACCTTGTTGTGCACGTAGAACACCTGGCCCTCGCGCAGCAGCTCGCGCCGGATCGCCGCAGTGATCTGCTTCTCGTCGTAGGCGCCCACGAACGTCAGCACGGGGTGGCGCTCCTCGGGCGGCGTCGCGAGCGTGGACATCTCCCGGATCCCGGTGATGGCCATCTCGAGCGTGCGCGGGATGGGGGTCGCGCTCATGGAGAGCACGTCGACGTTGGTGCGCAGCTCCTTGAGCGTCTCCTTGTGCTCGACGCCGAAGCGCTGCTCCTCGTCGACGATCACCAGGCCGAGGTCCTTGAAGTGCACCTCGCCGGTCAGCAGGCGGTGCGTGCCGATGACGACGTCGACCCGGCCGTCGACGAGGCCCGCGAGGACGTCCTTCGCCTCGGCGTCGGACTGGAACCGGGACAGCGCCGCGACCGTCACCGGGAACGGCGCGTACCGCTCGGAGAACGTGTCGAGGTGCTGCTGGACGAGCAGGGTGGTCGGTACGAGCACGGCGACCTGCTTGCCGTCCTGGACGGCCTTGAACGCGGCGCGGATCGCGATCTCGGTCTTGCCGTACCCGACGTCGCCGGAGATCAGGCGGTCCATCGGGACCGTCTTCTCCATGTCCGCCTTGACCTCCTCGATCGTGGCGAGCTGGTCGGGGGTCTCGACGTATGCGAACGCATCCTCGAGCTCGTGCTGCCACGGGGTGTCCGGGCCGAACGCATGCCCGGCGGTCGCCATCCGCGCCGAGTACAGCTGGATGAGCTGGGCGGCGATCTCCTTGATCGCCTTGCGCGCGCGACCCTTGGTCTTGGCCCAGTCGCCGCCACCCATCTTGTTCAACGTCGGCGACTCGCCGCCGGTGTACTTGGTGACCTGGTCGAGCTGGTCGGTGGGCACGTACAGGCGGTCCCCGGGGTGGCCGCGCTTGGACGGCGCGTATTCGATCACGAGGTACTCGCGAGTCGACGCGTTCGCGCCGCTGCCCAGCGTCCGCTGGACGAGCTCGACGAACCGCCCGACACCGTGCTGCTCGTGCACCACGTTGTCGCCCGGGCGCAGCTGGAGCGGGTCGACGACGTTGCGCCGCCGCGACGGCATCTTGCGCATGTCGCGCGTGGAGGACCCGGCCCGGCCGGTCAGGTCCGACTCGGAGAACACCGCGAGCTGCAGGTCGGGTGCGACGAACCCGGGGCCGACCGGCGCGGGGGTGACCAGCACCACGCCGCCGGGCGGTTCGGTGCCGATCTCGGCGACCAGGCGCGCGGGCACGTCCGCGGCACCCAGCTGCTCGACCATGCGGCGCGCGGGCCCGTGCCCCTCGGTGGTCAGCACGAGCCGCCAGCCCCCGAGCTGCAGGGCGCGCACGTCGGCGATCGCGCGCTCGACGTCGCCGCGGTAGCTCGTCACGTCGCGCGCCCCGAAGGTGAGCGTGACCTGCGGCTCCCCGTCCACCACCCCCGAGTTGTCAGACCCAGCGCGCGCCAGGGACCGCGCACGGTCTGACAAGTCGCCATCGACCCGGCCCGAACCCGACGTGTCAGACACTGCGCGCGGCAGGGCCCGCGCTGGGTCTGACAACTCGGGCGCCTCGGGATCCAGTCCGAACGCGCTCAGGGTCCACCAGCCCAGGCCGCGGCGTGCCGCGATGTGCCGGACGTCGGCGAACGTCGCGAACGACGCGGCGCGCAGGTCGATCGGGGTGTTCGCGCCGGCAGCGGCCGAGGTCCACGCGGCGGCGAGGAACTCCTCGGTCGTGGCCACCAGGTCGTGTGCCCGGCGGCGCACTCGCTCGGGGTCCGCGACGACGAGCAGCGCGTCGTCGGGCACGAGCTCCAGGACGGGGACCATGGCGTCGACCAGGACCGGCGCGAGGGACTCCATGCCCTCCACGGCGATGCCCTCGGCGAGCCGCCCGAGCATCTCGACGGCGGCCGGGAACTGCTCGACGAGCGCCGCGGCGCGCTTGCGGACGTCGTCGGTGAGCAGGATCTCGCGGCACGGCGGCGCCCAGACCCCGCGCGTGGCGACCTCGAGGCTGCGCTGGTCGGCGACCGCGAACCAGCGGATCTCCTCGACCTGGTCGTCCCAGAACTCGACCCGCAGCGGGTGGTCCTCGATCGGCGGGAACACGTCAAGGATCCCGCCGCGGACGGCGAACTCGCCGCGGCGCTCGACCATGTCGACGCGCGCGTACGCGGCGGCGACCAGGCGGTCCGCGACGTCGGCGAGGTCGGCTCGGTCGCCGACCTGGAGCTCGACCGGCTCGAGCTCGCCGAGGCCCGCGACGACCGGCTGCAGCAGCGCCCGGACCGGCATGATCAGCGCACGGATCGGCCCGGTCTGACCGGCCTCCGCGGCGGGGTGCGCGAGCCGGCGGAAGACGGCCAGCCGTCGCGCGACGGTGTCGGCGCGCGGCGAGAGCCGCTCGTGGGGCAGCGTCTCCCAGGCCGGCAGGACGGCGACGTCGTCGGGTGGGAGGTAGCAGCGCAGCGCGCCCGCAAGGTCGTCGGCGTCCCGGCCCGTCGCGGTCACCACCACGAGCGGGCGGGCCCCCGTGGCGGGCTCCGCACCGTCGGCGCGCGCCCCCGTCATGATCGCGAGCAGCGCCGGGCGGATCCCGGGGATCCCGACGACGTCGACCGCGCCGCGCGCGGGGACGAGCAGAGCCGCCTCGGCGGCGGCAGGGTCGGTGAGGACTGTGGAGAGCAGACCGGTGAGGTTCATGCGCGGTGAGATCACGTTCTTCCTGGCGATGACGACGCCGCGGCCGGGCCACGGTTGCGGACTGCGGCGACCATCGTACGGCGGGGGTACGACAGGCTCCGAGCGGGTCGCGTTCGGGGGTTGGCGTGGGGC
>NZ_DATCNW010000354.1:0-3877 GCF_036565025.1 Pengzhenrongella sp. | reverse complement strand
CTCAGCAGATCACCCTGCCTCGGCGTCAGACCCAACGTCATCGACTACTCCTGACCGCAGCGGCAACCCTCACCCGCGATCCTCCCCGAGCGTCGCCGCGCAACCGGACACCGCCACGCGAAAAACACCAGCCACCTAGCGCTGTACGCAACCGCAACGCGATAGTCGGCGCGACAGCCGACCGAGACCCGATCGGCCACATTCCCCACAGGTGGTCCCGGCTCAGTCGAGCGGAACCTGCCAGCTGAGCAACGTGCCGCGACCCGACGGCGGGGTCCCGAGGCTGAACGTGCCGCCGTGCCGGCGGGCCCGGGCCGCGAGGTTCTGGGTGCCCGAGTTCCGGTCGCGCGCGACCGAGAGCCCCGCGCCGTCGTCCTCGACCTCGATCTCGACCTGACCGGTCGGACCGGACCCGGCGACCGTGACCCGCACCGCGACCGAGGAGGAGTGCGCGTGCCGCGCCGCGTTGGCGAGGCCCTCGCGCACGACCGCCACGATGTCGTCGGCCAGGTCGGCCCCGATGATGTCGTCGATCCGGTCCAGGTCGTCCTGCTCGTCCTGCGCCGAGTCGATGATGCGTCCGTCGATCGAGATGACGAGCGACGGCGCGAAGCCGAGACCCCGGCGGGCCAGGGAGGACTCCCGGCGCAGGCGCTCCACCAGGGACGTGGTCGCGTCCGGGTCGCGCAGCGCGTGCACGATCGCGCGGATCTGGCGCACCGTTGAGTCGACGCTGTCGAGGGCCTCCTCGATGATGCTGGTGAGCTCGGCGGGCTCGACTCCGCGGGCCGCCCGACGCCGGACGGTCTCGAGCTGCATCCCGGTGGCGAACAGCTGCTGGATGGCGAGGTCGTGCAGGTCGCGCGCGATCCGCTCGCGCTCGTCGAGCAGCGCGGCGACGTCCTGCGCGTGCCGCGCCTCGGCGAGGACGAAGGCCAGCGCGGCCTGGGCGGCGAACGACTGCGCTGCCACGAGGTCGCTCTGGGCGAACGCGGCGGCGCCGATCGTGCGCAGCAGCACCAGCACCCCGACGCTGTGCCCCGCCGCCCGCAGCGGCGTGTACAGAGCCGGGCCGAACTGCCGCATCGGGGCCAGGCTCAGCCGGTTCGCGGACGCGAGGGACGGCACGAGGTCACCCACCCCGCTCTTGTACGCGGCCCACGAGCGGCCGTGGCGCGGCATGGTCAGCCCGAGCAGCGCCTCGTGGGCGTGCCCGTCGACGATCTCGACGACGAGCTCCTCGTTCAGGCCGGGCAGCACGAGCAGGGCCGTGTCTGCGCTGGCGATCTCGCGCGCGGTGGTGGCGATCTGGGTGAGCGCCTCCTCCTCGTCCGCACCTTCGAGCAGCAGGGTGGTGATCTTCTGGCCGGCCTGCAGCCAGTGCTCGCGGCGGCCGGCCTCGGCGTACAGCTGCGCGTTCTGGATGGCGACGGCGACGGCCGCGCCGAGCGCGGTGACGACCTCCTCGTCGGCGTCGTTGAAGCCGCCCGCCTTCTCCGAGAGGTAGAGGTAGCCGAAGACCTCCTCGCGCACCCGCACCGCGGCGCCGAGGAACGAACCCATCGGCGGGTGGTCCTTCGGGAAGCCGTTGAATGCCGGGTGGTGGGTGAGGTCGTCGAGCCGCAGCACCCCGTGGGCGGGGATCTGGCCGAGGACGCCGATCGAGTGCGGGGAGTTGGCGAGCTTGGCGACGACGGACTCCTCGACACCGCCCTGCACGAAGGTCATCGACGACCCGCGCTCGTCGAGGATGTTGATCGCTCCGTACCGCGCACCGGTCAGCTCGATGCTCGCCTCGACGAACCGCTCGAGCAGGCTCGGCAGGTCGAGGTCCGCCGCGAGCGACAGAACCGCGCGCAGCAGGTCGCTCGTGCCGGATCCTGCGGGACGTTCATCGATCGTCATGCTTGCTCCTCGTCGCGTGCTGTCCTAGCTCACGGTACGGGGAGTACGCCCACCGGACGTTTACTATGGAGCCAGCCCCCTGCCCCTCGGTCTCTTTCGGAGGACCCCATCCCGGATTCGCATGTCGAGCACGAGGCCTATTTCGGCGCACCCGAACCCGAGGAAAGTCTGCGCGAGGTCGTGGAGATCACCTCGCCGGCCGCCGTCGCGCGGCTCACCGATCGGGACGACATCGTCAAGGTCAAGGGTCGTTATGCGGTCGTCAACAAGGATCGCACCTCGCACCAGGCGATGATTGAAGACCTGATCTTCATTCGCGAGGCGCTCGACGCGGCGGGCGTCAGTTATCTGCTGGTGCGCGGGAATGACAGCCGCCCGGTAATTGCCGTGGACTGGTCCAAGCGCAAGGTGCTCCGCGAGGTGCTGGTCGCGGCCTGCCGGAACGAGCCGTTCTACTCGATGACGGTCGACGCGAGAAAGAAGACCGCGCTGCTGGTGTCGGACGGCGCTCTCGCGCACGGCGGCAAGGCGCGGATCTTCCGCCTGTACCGCCCGCGCATCGAGCCCACCGGCGGGCTCACCTACGGGTCGTCCGGCGGGGTGCAGGTCGAGCTGTGGTCATGGGAGGACGGGAACCTCATCCTGCCCATCGAGAACTCCCTCACCCGTCGCACCCTGCCCGACGTCGAGGCCGTGCGCGGGACGGTGAGCCGGTTCGGTCTCGAGTGGCCCACGATCGAGAACATGTTCGCGGACCACGCGACGGACATCGACTTCGACATCGACATGGTCTTCTCCTGGGTGGACGGCAACAGCGCGGCCTACCAGGCGGCCCGCGCCCTGCGTGCCGAGGGGGTCGTCGTCGGCGAGGGGGACGACTCGGTCGCCCGGTTCCAGCAGATCAACGAGCTCAAGTACGCCCTGCGCTCCATCTACATGTTCGCCCCGTGGGTCCGGCGCATCTTCATCGCGACCGACTCGGCCGCCCCGGAGTGGCTCGCCGACCACCCGGCGGTCACGCTCGTGCGCAGCGAGGAACATTTCAAGGATCCGTCGGTGCTGCCCACGCACAACTCGCAGGCGGTCGAGTCCCAGATCCAGCACATCGAGGGACTGTCCGAGCACTTCCTGTACTCGAACGACGACATGTTCTTCGGTCGACCGCTCGGACCGGACATGTTCTTCTCGCCCGGCGGCGTCACGAAGTTCATCAAGGCGCCGACCCGCATCGGCCTGGGCGACAATCACCTCGACCGCAGCGGATTCGAGAATTCGGCGCGAGTGAACCGCAGGCTGTTGCAGGAAAAGTTCGGCCGAATCACCACGCGGCATCTCGAGCATTGCGCGACCCCGCTTCGCCGGAGCGTGCTGCTGGAGATGGAGGAAGAGTTCGCGGAGGAATATGCGGCCACGGCGGCCAGCACGTTCCGCGCCAAGGACAACATCTCGGTGACGAATTCGCTCTACCACTACTACGCGCTGCTGACGGGGCGGGCGGTGACCCAGGACAACGCCAAGGTCCGCTACGTCGACACGACCCACGTGTCCGGCCTCGCGTCCCTCGACCCGCTGCTGCGCAAGCGGTCGCACGACTTCTTCTGCCTCAACGACGGCAGCTTCCCCGAGGTGAGCGCCGAGGAGCGCGTGGCGAAGGTGACGGACTTCCTGGAGAAGTACTTCCCGATCGCGGCCCCCTGGGAGAAGTAGCACCAGAACCCCGTAACGTCCGAGCGTTGACGTCCTATAGGACGTCAACGTTCGGACGTTAGGCCCAGGTGGTGCTCGCGAGCTCGCCGCCGGGCCTTGTCCGGCGGGGTGTTCCGGGTGCATCGCCGGGCCCCTGTGTGATACTTGCGGAAGTCCTGAGGGCGTCCACACCGCCGTCAAGACCGATGAACTGCTCGCCGCAACCGCGCTTAGCGGCTCGCCGCGCCGCCGCCGCCCCACCAGGGCGAACAGGCGGGCGCCGGCG
>NZ_DATCNW010000353.1:0-8669 GCF_036565025.1 Pengzhenrongella sp. | reverse complement strand
CCCGCAACGTCCGAGCGTTGACGTCCTATAGGACGTCAACGCTCGGACGTTGCGGGATTTCTGGTCGCGTCGGCGTACTTCCGCGGGGCGACTCGCGCGGGCGCGGGTGTCGGGCTCCGTGGGCCTGACCTTCTAGGCTTCCCCTCGTGCACCTCAAGACGCTCACCCTTCGCGGGTTCAAGTCGTTCGCCTCGGCGACGACGCTGAACTTCGAGCCCGGGGTGACCTGCGTCGTCGGGCCGAACGGTTCGGGCAAGTCCAACGTCGTCGACGCGCTCGCGTGGGTGATGGGGGAGCAGGGCGCCAAGTCGCTGCGCGGTGGCAAGATGGAGGACGTCATCTTCGCCGGCACCGCCGGCCGCCCCCCGCTCGGCCGGGCCGAGGTGTCGCTCACCATCGACAACGTCGACGGCGCCCTGCCGATCGAGTACTCCGAGGTCACGATCTCGCGGACGCTGTTCCGCAACGGCGGCTCGGAGTACGCGATCAACGGGTCCTCCTGCCGGCTGCTGGACATCCAGGACCTGCTCTCCGACTCGGGCCTCGGCCGCGAGATGCACGTCATCGTCGGCCAGGGCCAGTTGGACGCGGTGCTGCGCGCGACCCCGGAGGAGCGTCGCGGCTTCATCGAAGAGGCCGCCGGCGTGCTCAAGCACCGCAAGCGCAAGGAGAAGGCGCTCCGCAAGCTCGACGCGATGCAGGCGAACCTGACCCGACTGGGCGACCTCACCGGCGAGATCCGCCGCCAGCTCGGTCCGCTCGGCAAGCAGGCCGAGGTCGCCCGGCGCGCCCAGCTCGTCCAGGCCGACTTCCGCGACGCGCGGGCCCGCCTGCTCGCCGACGACCTCGCCCAGCTCGGCTCGACCCTCGAGCAGGAGATCGCCGACGAGTCGGCCGTGCGCGCGCAGCGGACCGAGGTGGAGGGCGCCCTGGACGCCGCCCGCGGGCGGCTCGCAGCCCTCGAGCTGGTCGCAGCGCAAGCTGCACCCAAACTGTCCGAGGCGAGCGACGTCTGGTACCGGCTGTCCGCGCTGCGCGAGCGGCTCCGCGGCACGTCCACCCTCGCCTCCGAGCGCCTGCGGCTGCTCGGGTCGTCCGCGGCCCAGGTAGAGCGCGGCAGCGACCCGAACGACCTCGACGCGCAGGCCGAGCGGGTCCGCGCCGCGGAGGCCGAGCTGGCCGCGGAGGTCGGGCTCGCCCGGGACGCGCTCGCGGCCGCCGTCGCCGAGCGCGCCGACGCGGAGACCGCCTCGAGCGACGCCGAGCGTGCTCTCGCGACGTCGATGCGCGGCGCCGCCGATCGCCGCGAGGGCCTCGCCCGCCTCGCCGGCAAGGTCGGCGCCAAGCGCAGCCGCGTCGAGGCGACCGAGAGCGAGCTCGGCCGGCTGCGCCAGACGCTCGCCGAGGCCGAGCAGCGAGGTACCCGCGCCACGACGGATTTCGCCGCGCTCGAGACGCAGGTGGCGGGCGTCGAGGAGGGCGAGGAGGGACTGGACTCCGATCACGAGGCGGCCGCGTTCGCCGTCGAGCAGGCCGCCGAGCGGGTCGTCGCCCTGCGCGAGGACCTCGCCGCGGCGGACCGGGACCGCGCCGCCTCGACCGCCCGGATCGAGACCCTCGAGCTCAGCCTGACCCGCAAGGACGGCGCCGGGGCGCTGCTGTCCGCGGACGACCTCGCCGGCACGCTCGGTTCGGTCGCCGCACTGCTCAGCGTCACCGCGGGCAACGAGGATGCCATCGCGGCCGCGCTCGGCTCCGCGGCCGACGCCGTCGCGGTCGAGTCGGTCGACGCCGCGGTGGACGCGATCCGCTGGCTGCGCACCGACGACGCCGGGCGGGTGAGCCTGCTGATCGGGAAAGGTCAGGAGCTCCCGCGCATCGAACCCGAACCGCCCGCCGGGGCGCAGCGCGCCGCCGACCTCGTGCACGCTCCGGGCAGCGTGCGGGACGCGGTGCACGCGCTGCTCGCGGGCGTCGTCGTGGTGGACGACCTCGCGGCGGCCCGCGTGATCGTCGCGGCCCACCCGGAGCTCGTCGTCGCGACGCGCGGGGGAGACCTCCTCGGGAGCGTCCGCGCGTCCGGCGGGTCGGCGACCGCCCCGAACGTGCTGCACCTGCAGGCCGCGCTCGAGGCGGCCCGGGCGACCCTGGCCGATGCCACGGCCCGTGGTGAGCGGGCCCGCTTCGAGCTCGCGACGGCGGCGCAGGCCGAGACCGAGGCGCGCGAGACCTACGAGGCCACGCTCGACCGGCTCAACCAGTCCGATGCCGCGCTCGCCGCCGTCGCCGAGCAGCTCGGCCAGCTCGGTGCGACGGCCCGCGCCGCACGGGCCGAGGCCGAACGCGTGCAGGCCTCGCTGGGCGCGGCCGCCGCGGCGCTCGCCGGCGACCAGGCCGAGCTCGTCGACCTCTCGGCCCGGTACTCCGCCGCGGAGACCGAGCCCGCCGAGACCGAGGCTGCCATCGAGGCGGGCACCGGCGAGCGCGACCGTCTCGCCGGGCTCGCGACCGCCGCCCGCGGCCGCGAGACCGACGCGCGCCTGTCGCTGCGCACCGGCGAGGAGCGCACGCGGGCGCTCGCCGGTCGCGCCGAGGCGCTCGAACGCGCAGCCAGGACCGAGCGCGCCGCGCGGGTCCGCGCCGCCGAGCGCGAGCGCGTCCGCGCGCACCAGGCGCACCTCGCCGAGGCCGTGCGGAGCGGGGCCCAGCAGGCGCTCGCCGCGCTCGAGGTGTCGCTGCACCGCGCGGGCGAGGAGCGGGCGGCCGCCGAGGCCGCGCGCACCGAGCGCGACGTCGAGCTCGGTGCGTTGCGCACCGCGGTGGACGAGCTCGCGCGCCGGCTCTCCGCGCTCACGGACGTCGCGCACCGCGACGAGGTGGCGCGGGCGCAGCAGCTGTTGCGCATCGAGCAGCTCGAGACGCGCGCCGTGGAGGAGCTCGGGCTGGACCCCGCGGTGCTGCTGGAGGACTTCGGTCCGCATCGCCCCGTCCCGGTGCTCACGCCGCCGCCGGCCCGGGCTCAAGGCCGGGCGAAGCGCGGGGCCGGGCCGGCTCGAGGGCCGGCCGCCGAGGCTCCGTCGGCGGACCCCGCCGAGACGCGCGAGACGGACGAGACGCGCGAGACCGGCGAGGCGCGCGGGACCGGCGAGGCACGCGAGACGGACGATCCCGGCGAGACCGACGAACCGCGCGAGGTGCCCTACGTGCGCGAAGAGCAGGAGAAGCGGCTGCGCGCCGCGGAACGAGCCCTGGCGATGCTCGGGCGCGTCAACCCGCTGGCCCTGGAGGAGTTCGCCGCGCTCGAGGAGCGGCACAAGTTCCTCACCGACCAGCTCGCGGACCTGAAGAAGTCCCGGGCCGACCTCCTGGAGATCGTCCGGGAGATCGACGAGCGCGTCGAGCAGGTGTTCGCGGACGCCTATCGCGACACCGCTGCCCAGTTCGAGCTCGTCTTCCCCCGGCTGTTCCCGGGCGGTGAGGGGCGCCTGGTGCTGACCGAGCCGGACCAGATGCTCACCACGGGCATCGAGGTCGAGGCGCGCCCGGCGGGCAAGAAGGTCAAGCGGCTCTCGCTGCTCTCCGGTGGGGAGCGGTCGCTGACGGCGGTCGCGCTGCTGGTGGCGATCTTCAAGGCGCGCCCGAGCCCGTTCTACGTGATGGACGAGGTCGAGGCCGCCCTCGACGACGCGAACCTCGGCCGGCTCCTGACCCTGTTCGCGGAGCTCCAGCAGGACAGCCAGCTGATCGTGGTCACCCACCAGAAGCGCACGATGGAGATCGCCGACGCGCTGTACGGCGTGACCATGCGGGGCGACGGTGTGACCACCGTCATCAGCCAGCGCATGCGGGAGGACACGCGGGTGTGACAAACGTCACGGCGCCCACCCGTAACCCCGCGTCCGACCCGCGCTGTTTGTCGCACGCGCTCTGTGAAGGTTTGGTGCCGATCGACAACGTCACCGAGCGTGCGTCGTCGAACCCCCGCCGCCGCCCGGGATACTAGTGCCATGGTGATCTTCCTCTGGACGTTCTTCGCACTCGGCGCGGCCGCTCTCGTCATGGTGGCGACCGGCCTGATGAGCGGTCGGACCATCGGGGTGAAAAGCGTCAAGCGTGACGTGCGTGCCGGCCTGGAGGAGTTCCGAGCGCACGGCAAGGGGCTCGCGGCAGCGGGCGCCGACGCCCAGCCGGTCAACGCCACGTTCGACGAGTTCTTCGCCGGCGCCCAGGTCGACGAGGACCCGTACCTGCGGGTGGACGACCTCACCGACACGTTGGCCAAGACCCGCGATCTCGCGAGCCGCGGCGTCGACCTCGCGAGCCGGGGCGTCGACCTCGCTACCCGCGGTGTCGCCCTCGTCCGGCGCTGAAGACGCCCGCCGACTGCCGCCGTCGCCCGACCGGGTCCTGACACACTGACCCGGTGAACGAACACCTCGACGTACTCCTGGCCGTCGGCCTGCCCACGCTCGCCGCCCTGGGCACCGCGGTCACCCTCCTCGTCCGGCGTCGCGGCGGCGCCCCGACCCTGCCCCCCGAGGCGCGGCCCCCCGCCGACGGCGCGCCCCCGACCGTCGTGCCTGCTCCGTCCGGCGACCTCCTGACGGAGGCGCCCGAGCTCACCGTGCCCGACGCCGCCCGGCCCGAGGCACCCGCGCTCGAGGTCCCCGAACCCGTCGGCGGGCGGCTGACCCGCCTGCGCGGCCGGCTCGCCCGGTCGGGCTCCCCGCTCGGCGTCCGGCTGCTCGCGGTGCTGTCCCGCGACCACCTGTCCGAGGACGACTGGGACGAGCTCGAGGAGACCCTGCTGCTCGCCGACGTCGGCGCCGGCCCCACCACCGAGCTCATCGAGGCCCTGCGCACGCGCGTCCGGGTCGAGGGTGTCAAGGAGCCGGCCGCCGTGCGCGCCCTGCTCCGGGAGCGGCTGATCGCCCTCGTCGACCCCTCGCTCGACCGGTCCCTGGCCACCTCGCCCGTCCTCGGCGACGACGGCGCACCGCGCCCCGCCGTCGTGCTGGTCGTCGGCGTGAACGGCACCGGCAAGACGACCACGGTGGGCAAGCTCGCGCGCGTCCTGGTGGCCGAGGGGCGCACGGTCGTGCTCGGCGCGGCCGACACGTTCCGTGCCGCCGCGGCCGACCAGCTGGCCACCTGGGGAGCGCGCGTCGGCGTGCCGACCGTCCGCTCGGACCGTGAGGGCGCCGACCCGGCCGCGGTCGCGTTCGACGCGGTGCGCAGCGGCCGGGACACCGGGGCCGACGTCGTGCTGGTGGACACCGCGGGGCGCCTGCAGAACAAGGCGGGCCTGATGGACGAGCTGGGCAAGATCACCCGGGTCATCACCAAGGAAGCCCCGCTCAGCGAGGTCCTGCTGGTGCTCGATGCGACCACCGGCCAGAACGGGCTCAACCAGGCGCGGGTGTTCGCCGAGGTCGCGGGCGTCACGGGCATCGTGCTGACCAAGCTCGACGGCACCGCGAAGGGCGGGATCGTGGTCGCGGTGCAGCGCGAGCTGGGCGTCCCGGTCAAGCTCATCGGGCTCGGCGAGGGCCCCGACGACCTCGCCCCGTTCGACCCCGCGGACTTCGTGGACGGCCTGCTCGGGGACTAGGCCGGCAGGGTAGCCCTGACAGCCGGTCAGGCCTCCGCGGTTTCGAGGTTGCCGGCGAGGTAGGTCAGCGCTGCGGCGGCGTCCTCGCCCTCGCCGTGAGGTCTGCGAAGGTCGCTGGTGTAGTTCGCGACATCGGCGAGCACCCACCACCGCCGATACAGGGCGATGCCGGCGGGCGTGACGGTACGGCCGGTCGTCCGGGTATACCCGGCCAGCAGCTCGTCGTCGACGCCGACCGGATCAGCACCGATCATGGTGGTGAACGCGGTGGTCAGCATCCACAGGTCGCGTTCCGGCGGGGCAAGCTGCACGGTTGTCCAGTCGACGAGCCGGAGACCACCGGGGGTCCGGATGACGTTGCCCGGATGTGGCTCTCCGTGGGTGATGACCCAGCCCGGTGCCGTCTCACGGACGACGTCGACGAGCCTGTCGAAGTCCACCAGCCATCGCCGGACACGTGCCTGGTGGCGGACCAGCAGCTTGCGGGCCGGCTCGGCGTGCGGCCCGCCGGCCCACGGACCGTGCAGGTCGAGCAGTGCCTCGTGCAGCCGGTCGCGGCCGGGAAGCCGAAGGTCGGCCCGCGGGGCGATGTGCGCGACCCCCGCCGTGGCCCGATGCAGGTCGGCGAGCACGGCCACCATCTCGGCCAGGTCCTCGCTCCGGTGTGGTCCAAACGTGCCGGCCGCGCCGTCGACCATCGGGAACACCGACAGGGCGTACCTCGGGGTGATCGGCCGCAGCACCGCGCCATCCGTGGCGGGAATGGGAGCCACGATGAATTCGAGCCCGGTATCGCGGCGCAGGGTCAACGCGGTCGTGAAGGACCGCCGCAGGTCGTTGAAGGCCTCCTGCGGTGAGGTTTCGAGAACGCTGAGGTCGTCGACCTTGACGAACCAGGAGATGCCGCTGCGATCGACGACGGACCAGTGGTAGCTCCCCGCGCCCACCGGCAGGTACTCGGTGGACTCGACCTGCATGGCCCAGCCCTCGAGCAGCGCGGCGGTCAGATCTTCCTCGTCCAACCCCGTCGGCCTATCCAGCATGAGACGGCATTCTGCCGCACCCGCCCACCCTCGACGGCGAGGCGGGGCTAGGCACGCACGCGGCGTTCTCACGGCGAAACGCCGGGTACGAAACGCAACGTTTACCTGGCGGCCCTCCTTGTCACCTTCCCGTAACACCACGGGCACCGCTAGGAAACCCCGCTCCCTGATGGTGGTGACGTCCCGGCCGAGCGGCCGGCGAGGAAGAGGCGATCCACATGGAATTTGCGCTGGATAAATTCACGCTGGACAGCGGGAACACAGCGTGGATGATGACGTCATCCGCGCTCGTGCTGCTGATGACGCCCGGACTTGCGTTCTTCTATGGCGGCATGGTGCGCGGCAAGTCCGTGCTCAACATGATGATGATGAGCTTCGGGGCCATGGGCGTCGTGGGGCTGGTCTGGGTCCTGTGGGGGTACTCGGGCGCCTTCGGCCCCGACCTCGGCGGCGGCCTGCTCGGCAATCCGTTCCAGTGGTTCGGCCTGAACGGCCTCGACGACTCGCAGAGCCTGATGCTCGCGGCGGGCGTCCCCTCCCTGGTCGCCGTGGCGTTCCAGGCGACGTTCGCCATCATCACGGTGGCGCTCATCAGCGGTTCGATCGCCGACCGCACCAAGTTCAGCGCCTGGATGATCTTCGCGGGCATCTGGGTCACCGTCGTGTACCTGCCGGTCGCGCACTGGGTGTGGAGCGGCGTCGGGCTGCTCGGCCCGACCGGGATCACCAGCGGCCTGTCGACGCCGATCGACTTCGCCGGTGGCACCGTCGTGCACATCAACGCCGGTATCGCGGGTCTCGCGCTCGCGCTCATCATCGGCAAGCGCCGCGGCTTCGGCAAGGAGGCCATGCGGCCGCACAACCTCCCGTTCGTGATGCTCGGCGCCGCGCTGCTGTGGTTCGGCTGGTTCGGCTTCAACGCCGGCTCGGAGTTCGCCGCGGACGGCACCGCCGGTCGCGCCTGGATGAACACGATGGTCGCGACCTGCGTCGCGATGCTGACCTGGCTGCTCACCGAGCGGTTCCGGGACGGTCGCGCGACGTCGCTCGGCGCCGCGTCCGGCGTCGTGGCGGGTCTGGTCGCGATCACCCCGGCGGCCGCCGCCGTCGACACCTTCGGCGCGATCGCGCTCGGCGGGGTCGCGGGCGTGCTGTGTGCGCTCGCCGTCGGACTCAAGTACAAGTACGGCTACGACGACTCGCTCGACGTCGTGGGCGTCCACCTCGTCGGTGGCCTGACCGGCACCATCCTGATCGGGTTCTTCGCGACCGACAAGAACTCCGCCTTCCTTCCGGACGGCGCGTCGCTCGGCCTGTTCTACGGTGGGGGCGTGACGCAGATCGCCACGCAGACCATCACCGCGCTCGTCGTCCTCGTGTACTCCTTCGTCGTGACCGCGATCATCGCGCTGATCATCAAGGCGACGATCGGCTTCCGCATCACGGACGAGCACGAGGTGACGGGCATCGACCTGACGACGCACGGCGAGACTGCTTACGAAGCCCTGGGTGCCCGCGTTTCTTCGGAGGTGAAGTCATGACCAAGCTCGTGACCGGAGTGATCCAGCCGCATCGGCTGGACGATGTGAAGTCCGCGCTCGAGGCGGCCGGAGTGCGTGGCATGACCGTGAGCGAGGCGAGCGGCTACGGCCGGCAGCGCGGCCACACCGAGGTCTACCGCGGCGCGGAGTACACCGTCGACCTGGTCCCGAAGGTTCGCATCGAGGTGCTCGTCGGTGACGAGGACGCGGCCACCGTGACCCAGGTGATCGTGAAGGCGGCACAGACCGGCAAGATCGGCGACGGCAAGGTCTGGGTCGTGCCGGTCGAGGACGTCGCCCGGGTCCGCACCGGCGAGCACGGCGCGGAGGCGCTGTAGGGATGACCGGTCAGCGGCCGCCGGAAGGCGACGCGAGCGAGCACCAACCCCTGGAGGTCCCGCATCCCCCGTTCGGGGTGCGGGACCTCCGCGGCGAACGGCTCGCGCTCGCCACGGCACTGAGCGGCCCCGGAAC
>NZ_DATCNW010000352.1:0-7670 GCF_036565025.1 Pengzhenrongella sp. | reverse complement strand
CCCGACGACCCTGCGGCTCGCGCCGCCGCTGATCCTGACGCGCGAGCAGGCCGCCGACTTCGTGGCCTTCCTCGCCGACGTGCCCGATGCGCCCACGCGTTCCGCAGCCACGGAGGCCTCCGCATGACCCGCCACTTCCTGCGCGACGACGACCTGTCCCCGCGCGAGCAGCGCGAGGTCCTCGAGCTCGCGCTCGCGTTCCGCGACGACCGGTTCATCCGCACGCCGCTCGCGGGCCCGCGCGCGGTCGCCGTCCTGCTCGACAAGCCGACGCTGCGCACCCAGGTCTCCTTCGGGACCGGGATCGCCGAGCTCGGCGGCTACCCGATGCTCGTGGACGGCAAGCTCGCCGGGATCGGGGTCCGCGAGTCGATCGCCGACACGGCCCGGGTGCTCGGCTCGATGGTGTCCGCGATCGTCTGGCGCACCTACGGCCAGGACCGGATCGAGGAGATGGCCGCGAACGTGAAGGTCCCGGTCGTGAACGCGCTCACCGACCAGTTCCACCCGTGCCAGATCCTCGCGGACCTGCTCACGATCGCGCAGCACCGCAAGGGTGGCGTCGGCGCACTGCCCGGCCTGACGTTCGGCTACGTCGGCGACGGCAACAACAACATGGCCGCGTCCTACCTGCTCGGCGGCGTGACGGCCGGGATGCACGTGCGGATCGGCACGCCCGCCTCGCACCTGCCCGACCCCGCCGTCGTCGCCGACGCGATCGCGATCGCGGCCACCACGGGCGGGTCCGTGCTGGTGACCCACGACCGAGGCGAGGCGCTCACCGGCGCCGACGTCGTCGCGACCGACACCTGGGTCTCGATGGGCCAGGAGGACGAGGCGGCGCAGCGCGAGGCGCCGTTCGTGCCGTTCCGCCTCGACGCCGAGGCGCTCGCGCTCGCGGCACCCGACGCGATCGTGCTGCACTGCCTGCCCGCCTACCGCGGCAAGGAGATCACCGCCGAGGTGATCGACGGCCCGCAGTCCGCCGTCTGGGACGAGGCGGAGAACCGGCTGCACGCCCAGAAGGCGCTGCTCGCCTGGCTGCTGGACCAGCCGTGACCACTGCGAGCGCCACCGCTGCGAGCACGACCGGCGTCACGGCCGGCGCCAGCGAGACGGGCGTCACGACCGCCGTCGGACACGCCGGTCCGCGCACCGACGAGGCGCCCGCCCCCGCGCGGGTCCCGGCCACCAAGGCGGCCCGGCACGCGCTGATCGCGACCCTGCTGTCCCGGCGCCCGGTGCACTCGCAGTCCGAGCTCGCGGCCGCGCTGGCCGAGGCCGGCGTCTCGGTCACCCAGGCGACGCTCTCCCGGGACCTGGTGGAGCTGCGCGCGGTGAAGATCCGCACGGCCGCGGGCACGCTCGCCTACGCGGTGCCCGCCGAGGGCGGCGACCGGAGCCCCCAGCCGGCCCCCGACACCGAGTTCCTCGCGGCCCGCCTGGCCCGGATGTGCGTCGACCTGCTGGTCTCCGCGGACTCCTCGGGCAACCTCGTCGTGCTGCGGACCCCGCCGGGCGCCGCCCAGTTCTTCGCCTCGGCGATCGATCACTCGGTGCTGCACGGCGTCATGGGCACCATCGCGGGCGACGACACCGTGCTCGTCATCGCGCGCGAGAACGACTCCCCGGACTCCGGCTCGAGCGGGCGGGCGCTCGCCGCCCGGTTCCTCGCGCTCGCCTCCACCACCCCGGCCGACCCGGCCGCCACCGAACTCACCCCTGCCGAACAAGCCACCCCCGGCACTGCCACCACCGACGAAAGAGAACTGTGATGAAAGAGCGCGTCGTACTCGCCTACTCGGGCGGACTGGACACTTCCGTAGGGATCGGCTGGATCGCCGAGGCCACCGGCGCCGAGGTCATCGCCGTCGCGGTCGACGTCGGCCAGGGCGGGGAGGACCTGAACGTCATCCGCCAGCGAGCGCTGGACTGCGGCGCCGTCGAGGCCTACGTGGCCGACGCGCGCGACGAGTTCGCGACCGAGTACTGCATGCCCGCCCTCAAGGCGAACGCCCTGTACCTCGACCGCTACCCGCTCGTCTCGGCGATCTCGCGGCCCGCGATCGTCAAGCACCTGGTGCGCGCCGCGCGCCAGTTCGGCGCGACGACCGTCGCGCACGGCTGCACCGGCAAGGGCAACGACCAGGTCCGCTTCGAGGTCGGCATCACCTCCCTCGCGCCCGACCTGACCTGCCTCGCGCCGGTCCGCGACCTCGCCCTCACCCGGGACAAGGCGATCGAGTACGCCGTCAAGCACGACCTGCCGATCGAGACCACCAAGCACAACCCGTTCTCGGTCGACCAGAACGTGTGGGGCCGCGCCGTGGAGACCGGGTTCCTCGAGGACATCTGGAACGCGCCGACCAAGGACGTCTACAACTACACCGACGACCCGACGTTCCCGCCGGTCGCCGACGAGGTCGTCATCACGTTCGCCCAGGGCGTGCCGGTCGCGCTCGACGGCGTACCGGTCACCCCGCTGCAGGCGATCCAGGAGATGAACCGCCGCGCGGGCGCCCAGGGCGTCGGCCGGATCGACATCGTCGAGGACCGGCTCGTCGGCATCAAGTCGCGCGAGATCTACGAGGCCCCCGGTGCGATGGCGCTGATCGCCGCCCACCAGGAGCTCGAGAACGTCACCGTCGAGCGCGAGCAGGCCCGCTTCAAGCGGACGGTCGCCCAGCGCTGGACCGAGCTGGTGTACGACGGCATGTGGTTCTCGCCGCTCAAGCGCTCGCTCGACACGTTCATCGAGGACACCCAGCGGTACGTCTCGGGCGACGTCCGGGTCGTGCTGCACGGCGGCCGCGCGACGGTCAGCGGCCGGCGCAGCGAGTCCAGCCTGTACGACTTCAACCTCGCGACCTACGACACCGGCGACACCTTCGACCAGTCGCAGGCCAAGGGCTTCATCGAGATCTACGGCCTCACCGCGAAGCTCTCCGCGGCGCGCGACGTCAAGTTCGGCAACGGGGTCGACCTCAGCCCCGTCGCGTCCAACGTGCCGAACCCCGTGGCCAGTGCCTGACGACCAGGTGCCCGCGCAGCCTCCCGCGCCGAGCGGACCGACCGTCAGCCTCTGGGGCGGCCGGTTCGCCGGCGGGCCGGCCGACGCGCTCGCCGCACTGTCCAAGTCCACGGACTTCGACTGGCGCCTCGCCGGGCACGACATCGCGGGCTCGGTCGCGCATGCCGGCGTGCTGCACAAGGCGGGTCTGCTGTCCGACGACGAGCTGGCCGGCATGGTCGCGGCCCTCGGCGTCCTGCGGACCGACGTCGCGAGCGGCGCGTTCGCCCCCGATCAGGGGGACGAGGACGTGCACACGGCCCTCGAGCGCGGCCTGATCGAGCGCGCCGGGGCCGACCTCGGCGGCAAGCTGCGCGCCGGCCGGTCCCGCAACGACCAGATCGCCACCCTGGTGCGGATGTACCTGCGCGAGCAGGCACGGACCATCTCGGGACTGCTGCTCGACGTCGTCGACGCGCTGGCCGACCAGGCCGCCGCGCACGCCGAGGCACCCATGCCGGGGCGCACCCACCTGCAGCACGCGCAGCCGGTGCTGCTCGCGCACCACCTGCTCGCGCACGCCTGGCCGATGCTGCGCGACGTCGAGCGCTGGGTCGACTGGGACGCCCGCGCGGCACGCTCGCCCTACGGCTCGGGGGCCCTCGCGGGCTCCTCGCTCGGGCTCGACCCGGTGGCGATCGCCGCCGAGCTCGGGTTCGACGGGCCGGTCGAGAACTCCATCGACGGCACGGCGAGCCGGGATGTCGTGGCCGAGTTCGCCTTCGTCGCCGCGATGGTGGCCGTGGACCTGTCCCGGTTCGCGGAGGAGATCGTGATCTGGGCGACCCGCGAGTTCGGCTTCGTGAAGCTCGACGACGCGTACTCCACCGGGTCGAGCATCATGCCGCAGAAGAAGAACCCGGACGTGGCCGAGCTGGCCCGCGGCAAGGCGGGCCGCCTGATCGGCGACCTGACCGGGCTGCTGACCACGCTCAAGGGGCTGCCGCTCGCGTACAACCGCGACCTGCAGGAGGACAAGGAGCCGGTGTTCGACCAGGTCGACACCCTCGAGGTGCTGCTCCCCGCGTTCGCGGGCATGGTCGCCACACTCCGGTTCGACGTCGGCCGGCTGGCCGAGCTCGCGCCGCAGGGGTTCTCCCTCGCGACGGACGTGGCGGAGTGGCTCGTGCGCGAGGGCGTCCCGTTCCGGGTCGCCCACGAGCTCGCGGGTGCGTGCGTGCGCGAGTGCGAGGAGCGCGGCATCGAGCTATGGGACCTGTCGGACGAGGACCTGTCGGGTATCTCCCCGCACCTCACCCCGGCGGTCCGCGGCGTACTGACGGTTGAGGGCTCCCTGGCCTCGCGCAGCTCCTACGGCGGCACCGCCCCGGTGCGCGTGGCCGAGCAGCTCACCCGAGCCCGCGCCCGAGCCGCCCAGCTCCGTGCCTGGACGACCTCCGCCGAGAGTGGAGTTTCCGCCCCCAGAACGGCCGTTTCAGGGGCGACTACTCCACTCTCGACGGAGTCCTGAAGGCGAATGGAACTGATCGAGCGGCTGGCGGCCCGGGTGCGGGGGAGTGAACCCCGGCTCGGGCCGGTCCGGCTGGTGTGCATCGACGGGCCGGCCGGGTCCGGCAAGACGACGCTCGCCGGCCGGCTGGCCGCCGAGCTGGGCCCCGAGCTGGAGGCCAGGGTGCTGCTCGTCGATGAGCTGCTCGAGGGCTGGGGCGGGCTGCACACCGTGTGGCCCCGCGTGCAGGAGGGTGTGCTGGACAACCTCGCCCAGGGCCGGCCCGGCCAGTACCGGCCGTACGACTGGGTCGCGGAGGAGTTCGCCGCCGAGGACCGCGAGGTCCCGGTTCCCGACGTCCTGGTGCTGGAGGGTTGCGGCTCCGCGCGGCGCGCGGTCGACGGCGTCGCGGTGCTCAAGATCTGGGTCGAGGCGCCGCAGGACCTGCGTCTCGCGCGCGGCATGGCGCGCGACGGGGAAGCGCTGCGGCCCCAGTGGCTGGCCTGGATGGTGGACGAGGCCGCACTCTTCGCCGCAGAGGACACCCGCGCCCGCGCCGACGTGATCGTGCCGGGGGACCGCTGACCTTCTTTCCCCTGCTTTCCCCCACTTTCACCGCTGACGTCCGAGCGTTGACGTCCTATAGGACGTCAACGCTCGGACGTTACGAGCAGGATGGATCGGTGACGACTGACGGCTCCGGTGCGCGGACTGGTCCCGGCGCTGGACCGGTGCCGCCTCGCGAATGGTTCGGTCGCGAGGTGCTCGACGTGGGGCCGGACCTGCTCGGCGCGACCCTCACCACGACGACCGTCGAGGGCAGCGTCACCCTGCGGATCACCGAGGTCGAGGCCTACCGGGGCCTGGCCGACCCGGGCTCGCACGCCTTCCGGGGCCCCACCGCGCGCAACGCGGCCATGTTCGGCGAACCGGGACGGCTGTACGTCTATCGCCACCTCGGCCTGCACACCTGCGTCAACCTCGTCTGCGGACCCCCGGGGCTCGCGTCGGCGGCGCTGCTGCGGGCCGGCGAGGTGGTCGATGGCGTCGAGCTCGCCCGGGCGCGGCGGGTCCGGGCCGGGGTCGTCCGCTCGGACACCGAGATCGCACGCGGTCCGGCGCGGCTCGCGGTCGCTCTGGGGATCGACCTCAGCTGGTACGGCAGGGACGTGACCGAGCCGAGCGGCGCCGTCGTCGTGCGCGTCCCGCGCGGTGTGCCCAGTAGTCCGGGCGAGCCCAGTCGCGCGGGCGAGCCCGGCGCGGTCGTGTGGTACCGGAGCGGGCCGCGGGTCGGGGTCGGCGGCCCGGGCGGCGACGCCGCGGTGTACCCCTGGCGGTTCTGGCTCGACGACGAGCCCACCGTCTCGGCCTACCGCGCGGCCGCTCCGCGACGCCGTCGGGCAACAAAGCCGTGAAGCCCGCACCCCGAAGCACGGCAGACTTGCCCCGACGCCGCCGGTCCGGTGCGGCGCGGTGGTGACGAGGAGAAGTACGTGAGCGACGTCCTGGACGAGCTGCAGTGGCGTGGGCTGGTTGCCCAGAGCACCGACACCGAGGCGCTGCGCGCGGCGCTGACGGGCGAGCCGATCTCGTTCTACTGCGGCTTCGACCCGACCGCCCCGAGCCTGCACATCGGGAACCTCGTGCAGATCCTCACCGTGCGCCGCCTCCAGCTGGCCGGGCACCGCCCGCTCGCCCTCGTCGGCGGCGCGACCGGCCTGATCGGCGATCCCAAGATGACCGGCGAGCGCACGCTCAACGCGCCCGACGTCGTCGCGCAGTGGGTCGAGCGGATCCGCCTGCAGATCGAGCCGCTGCTCGACTTCGAGGGCCCGGCCGCCGCGCGCATGGTCAACAACCTCGACTGGACCGCGCCGATGTCCGCGATCGACTTCCTGCGCGACATCGGCAAGCACTACCGCCTGGGCACGATGCTCGCGAAAGACACCGTCGCGAAGCGCCTGAACAGCGACCAGGGGATCAGCTTCACCGAGTTCAGCTACCAGATCCTGCAGGGCATGGACTTCCTCGAGCTGCACCGGCGCTACGGCGCGACCCTGCAGACCGGGGGCAACGACCAGTGGGGGAACCTGCTGTCGGGGGTCGAGCTGATCCACAAGTCCGAGCACACCTCGGTGCACGCCCTCACGACGCCGCTGATCACGAAGGCGGACGGTACCAAGTTCGGCAAGACCGAGTCGGGCACCGTCTGGCTCGACCCGGCCATGACGAGCCCGTACGCCTTCTACCAGTTCTGGCTCAACGCCGACGACGCCGACGTCGGCGGCTACCTGCGCATCTTCACCTTCCGGTCCCGGGCCGAGCTCGAGGACCTCGAGAAGTCGGTCGCCGAG
Organism: Pengzhenrongella sp.; assembly: GCF_036565025.1. Lineage (NCBI taxonomy): Bacteria > Bacillati > Actinomycetota > Actinomycetes > Micrococcales > Pengzhenrongella > Pengzhenrongella sp. The sequence continues at coordinate 796 of NZ_DATCNW010000352.1, read as the reverse complement.
CGCCCGGCCGCGCGAGAGGCGCAGCGAGCCCTCGCGTACGAGGTGACCGCTCTGGTGCACGGGGCCGACGCGGCGGACAAGGTCGTCGCGGCCAGCCAGGCACTGTTCGGCCGCGGAGACCTGCGGGACCTCGACGAGCCGACGACAGCGGCGGCCGTCGCCGAGCTGCCGACCGCTACCGGGGGCGCCGGCGATCTGCTCGTCGACCTGTTCGCCGCGACGGGGGTCGTCGCGAGCAAGGCCGCTGCCCGGCGCGCGATCGCCGAGGGCGGGGCGTCGATCAACAACGTGAAGATCACCGACGACGGCGCCACGCTGTCCAGCGGCGACCTGCTGCACGGCCGCTGGGCGGTGCTGCGCAGGGGCAAGCGGACCCTCGCGGTCGTCGACGCGGGGGTGTGAACGGCGGGTGACGGGGGCGTTACGGGCGCGATTTGACGGCCCGGGCAACGCCTGCGTAATCTACTCGTTGTCGCCCGGCAGGGAGGGACAGACACGGCAGCGCTAGGGAGCGCGGGCAGTGGCTAGTCTCGAGGGCGGCCACCCCATGCATGAAGATCCCAGACGCTTCGGCGGCTGGCAATTTCCGTGCCGGGATGGACGGAATGTCACGAAAATCAACGCCTCGGTGTTGATTAGGTCGGGACAGGAAGTTCGGGTAAGTTAGAACGGTTGCCTCGCAGCCCGGTCGGAAGGCCGCAAAGCGATGCGCGTTCGTTCCTTGAGAACTCAACAGCGTGCCAAGTAGTCGATGCCATTATGTTCATCGGTTGGTGTGGTCGGGCCTTTGGCTCTG
>NZ_DATCNW010000351.1:0-1831 GCF_036565025.1 Pengzhenrongella sp. | reverse complement strand
GCCGCGACGTGCCGCGAGCCACGAGCGCGGCCGGCGGGTCGCTGACCACGGTCATGGGCGACCCCACGGCACTCGCCCGGGCGGCGCGCTACGCGGCCGCCGTGCTGATCGCCGGAAGTTTCGCCACGGTGGTCGGCGTCGGGCACCCGAGCTGGGCGATGGTCGCCGCCGTCGTGCCGCTGGCGTCCGCGGACACGCCGCGCGGGTCCCTGCGCGCGATCCAGCGGGTCGTCGGAACGGGGCTCGGGCTGGTTCTCGCGGGCGGGCTGCTCGGGCTGGGGACCAGCGGCTGGGTGCTTGTTGGGCTCGTGATCGTGCTCCAGGCGCTCGCCGAGATGTTCGTGGCGCGCAACTACGGCTTCGCGATGGTCTTCATCACCCCGCTCGCGCTGATGATGTCGACCGTCGTCGCGCCGGTACCGGCCGGTCCGCTGCTGCGTGACCGGGCGATCGAGACGGTCGTGGGCGCCGTCGTCGGGCTCGCGCTGACCCTCGCGTCGAGTGAGCACCGGGCCGCGCTCGTCAGGACAAAGGTCCCGGCTGCGCCATCAGGTCGGGCGAACACTGTGCCGGGTACCTGAGGTCACCCCCAGTGGAGGAGCGCAATGCGGACGACGGCGACGGCGACGGCGACACACCCGACGACGAGCGGCACCCGGCTGGACTACGGGCGCCGGCCGATGCTGGTCTTCTGGGAGACCACGCGCGCCTGCCAGCTTGCGTGCAAGCACTGCCGGGCCAGCGCGACGGCGCAAGCCCTGCCCGGGGAGCTCAGCACGACCGAGGGTCGCGACCTGATCGACCAGGTCGCCGGCTTCGGGCGACCGTACCCGATCCTGGTGCTCACCGGCGGTGACTGCCTGCTGCGCCCGGACCTGTTCGAGCTGGTCGCCCACGCGACCGGGCTGGGCCTGCCGGTCGCGCTCGCGCCGTCGGTCACCCCGGCCCTGACGCCGCAGATGATCGACCGGATCGTCGCGAGCGGGGTCAAGGCCGTCTCGATCAGCCTCGACGGTGCGCTCGCCGCGACCCACGAGGGCGTGCGGGGCATCCCCGGGCACTTCGCGGCGACCGTGCAGGCGATCCGGGCGCTCGCCGCGGCCGGGCTGACCGTCCAGGTGAACACGACGGTCATGCGCGCGAACGTCGCGGAGCTCGCGGACGTCGCGGCGGTGATCGGCCGCGCGGGCGCGGCGATCTGGGAGGTCTTCTTCCTGGTCCAGGTGGGGCGCGGAGTGGCCACCGAGGCGGTCAGCCCCGCCGAGCACGAGGACATCTGCCACTTCCTGTACGACGCGTCGCAGCACGGCTTCATCGTCCGCACCGTCGAGGCACCGTTCTTCCGGCGGGTCGTGAACCGGCGCCTCGCCGGGGACCCCGCACCGGTCAGCGACCTGTACGACACGCTCTCGACGCGGCTCACCACCCTGATGGGGCCGTCGATCGGGCGGCCCCGGGCGCACACCGCGGCCACCCGCGACGGCAAGGGGATCGTCTTCGTCGCGCACGACGGCGAGGTCTACCCGGCGGGCTTCCTGCCCGAGCCGCTGGGCAACGTCCGGACCACCCCGATCGCCGAGATCTACCGCGACAACCCGCTGCTGCGCCGGATCCGGGCCACCGACTTCACCGGCCGCTGCGGGCGGTGCGAGTACGCCGACCTGTGCGGGGGCTCCCGCGCGCGTGCGTTCGCCGCGAGCGGCGACCCGCTGGGCGAGGACCCCGCGTGCGCATACCAGCCCAGCGGTTCGCCCGCCCGTACCGGCGGCGCACAGGGGTGGCACGAGCCTCCCAAGACCCCGTAACGTCCGAGCGTTGACGTCCTATAGGA
>NZ_DATCNW010000350.1:0-3478 GCF_036565025.1 Pengzhenrongella sp. | reverse complement strand
TCCTATAGGACGTCAACGCTCGGACGTTACGGGGTTCAGTCAGCCCCTGGTGGGTGCTCAGTGGGTCAGGTCAGGTGCTTGCCGACCGTCTCGGGCAAGCCGAACAGGGCGACGAAGACCAGCCCATAGGCGAGCGCGCCGAATGCCATTGCTCCACCCACGCCGTACGACGTCGCGAGGAAACCGATCATCATCGGGAAGAACGCGCCGAGGCCGCGGCCCGCGTTGTAGGTGAAGCCCTGGGCGGTACCGCGCACGCGCAGCGGGAAAAGCTCGGAAAGGTACGCCCCGAAGCCGCTGAAGATGGCCGACGAGCAGAACCCGAGCGGGAATCCGAGGAACAGCACGTAGTCGTTCGCCGCGGCCGGCAGCTGGGTGTAGAGAATGATCAATCCGGCGCTGAGGACTGCGAAGATGCGGAAGGTGGCCTTGCGACCGATCTTGTCGGTGAAATAGCCACCGGTGAGGTAGCCGGCGAACGCGCCGGCAACCAGGAATGCCAGGTACCCGCCGGTGCCGACCACGCTGAGGCCACGCTCGGTCCGCAGATAGGTCGGGACCCACGTCGCGAGCGTGTAGTAGCCGCCCTGGGCTCCGGTAGAGAGCATCGTCGCGAGCAACGTCGTGCGCAGCAGGTCCGGCTTCCAGATGCTCGCGAGCCCGCCCTTGTCGATCTCATGCTTGTTGTCCTCGAAGGCCGGGGCGTCCTGGAGGTTGCGGCGCAGGTAGATCACCAGGAGCGCGGGCAGCGCGCCGGTGATGAACAGCACGCGCCACGCGAGGGATTCGTCGACCACTGAGAAGATGAACGTGTAAGCGACGACCGCGAGGGCCCAGCCGATCGCCCACGAGCTCTGGATCAGGGCGACCGTGCGGCCGCGGTGCTTCGCCGAGGCGTACTCCGACATCAGGACTGCGCCGGCCGCCCACTCACCGCCGAAACCGATGCCTTGCAGGGCGCGGAAGATGAGCAGCGTCTCGTAGTTCTGAGCGAACCCGCACGCCGCGGTGAAGATCGCGTAGATGACGATCGTGGCCATCAGGGTCTTCACCCGGCCGATCCGGTCGGACACGACGCCGGCGATGATCCCGCCGAAGGCGCTCGCGACGAGCGTCGTCGTGGCGAGCATGCCAGCCTCCGGCTTGCTCAGCCCGAACGTCAGGGTGATCGCGGCGAGGCCGAGGGGAAGCACCCAGAAGTCGTAGGAGTCGAGGGCGTAGCCGAGGAAGGAGCCCCGGAAGGCCCGCCGGCCGCGGAGGTCGAGCGCGCGCCACCAGGCGAAGGCGCCGGTGTCGTCAGGGCCGAGCTTCTCGGCCGGTTGAGTCGTGCTTGGGGTCGCGTCAGGCGTGGTCGCCATGGGGTGCCGCCTTGTTGTCGAAGTTCCGGAACAGCTGGACTGGTCGTGGGTACTTACGGGACCTGGTAGTCGCGGTCGCGTGCGTCGGTGATGAGCATGTGGCCGGGGGCGTGCCCGATGGCGAGGCGTGGCCGGGACTCCATCACGGCGGCCTGCGGGGTGACGCCGCAGGCCCAGAAGACCGGGACGTCGCCGTCGCGGATGGTCACCGGGTCACCGAAGTCCGGTGTGGACAGGTCGGCGATCCCCAGCTGGGCCGGGTCTCCGACGTGCACCGGCGCGCCGTGCACCGCGGGGTAGCGGGACGTGATGCGCACCGCGTCGGCGACCTGCGACGGCGGGATCGGCCGCATGGACACGACCATCGGGCCGGACAGGGAACCGGCGGGCTCGCTGCGGATGGTGGTCCTGTACATCGGTACGTTGACGCCCTGGTCGAGGTTCGCGATCGGCACCCCGGCGTCCTGGAGGGCCGCTTCGAAGGTGAAGCTGCAGCCGACGATGAACGTGACCAGGCCCTGGTGCCACCACGGGGAGATGTCGGTGGGTTCGGCCACCAGCACCCCGTCCTCGTACACGGTGTATCGGGGGACGTCGGTGCGGATGTCCCCGTCCGCGAGCAGCGGGCCGCTCGTCTCCCCGGCGTCGAGCACCCCGAGCACCGGGCAAGACTTGGGGTTGCGCTGGGCGAAGAGCAGCACGTCGAACGCGAGCGACCGGTCCACGATGAGCAGGTTCGCCTGGGCGAACCCCCGGACCCACCCGGCCGTCGGCATGACGAGCCCGTCGCGGAAGAGGGCCCGGGCCTGGGCCGGGGTGAGTGACGCGACGTCGGCGGGGATCGCCGGGCTCATGTGCACCTGGTGGTGAATGCGCACCTGGCGAACGTGAGACCGGTCGTGAACCGGGTGAATCGATTGTTTTCCTGGTCTGATCGGGTAGCGGGTCGAGAAATCGTCGTGACCATCGGGCGCTCGCTCCTGTGCATTGACATGCTGGCGGACTGCCCAATTTGGCAGCAGACCATCGAATGAGTAAGACGTCTCGGTGCCCCCGCCGAGCCGCCCGGCGAAAATGTTTTCGACCCGCGGTCATTCGTTCGAATTGCCCCAGCAAAGCAGGCGATTGTTACGCGGTCGTTTCACGTCGGTCATGGGAGGTCGTCCCGGTCGAGCGGGTCGCGCCATCGGTGCCGCGCCGTCGGTGGACGGTTTCGGCAACCATACGGATCGTTCAACGATTCCACAAGAGTCTGCGTGAACATTTCGAGGGTCGAAGGTCCTAGACTGGACTTTTCGCAGGTCAACGAGGAGGCGGCGATGGCACAGCTCACCGATGAGGCGTCACTGTTCGCCGGGCTCGCGCGGGACCGCGGTCAGCTCACGCGCACGAGTACGGCCGAGCGGGTCGCGGCCATCCTGCGCGAGCGGATCACCGAGGGGTCGCTGCCGCCCGGGACCCGGCTCTCCGAGGAGCTCCTCGGCCAGGCGCTCGGGGTCTCCCGAAACACGCTCCGCGAGGCGTTCCGGCTGCTCTCCAAGGAGCGCCTGCTCGTGCACGAGCTCAACCGCGGGGTGTTCGTCCGCAAGCTGACCCTGGACGACCTGGTCGACGTCTACCGGGTGCGGCGTCTCGTCGAGGTCGCCGTCGTGCGCTCCGCCGGACCGCTCGACGACGACCAGCTGCGCCGGCTGCGCGCGGACGTCGCCGCGGGGGAGCAGGCCGTCGCCGAGGGCCGCTGGATCGACGTCGGGACGGCGAACATCCACTTCCATCTCTCCCTGGTGGCGCTCTCGGCCAGCCCGCGGGTCGACGAGCTCATGCACCAGGTGCTCGCCGAGCTGCGCCTGGTCTTCCATGTCATGACCGACCCGCGGGCGTTCCACGCGCCGTTCGTCAGCCGGAACCGCGCGCTGATCGCCCTGCTCGAGGCCGGCGACTTCGAGCAGGCCGCGCGCGACCTCGAGGTCTACCTCACCGACGCCGAGGCCGAGCTGGTCACCGTCATGGCAACCCCTTAGCCTTGCCGGCCTACGGCGATCCGCCCGCCGCCATCCCGCTGCTAGCCAGCTGCCAGCCAGATCCACCCCGAGAGTCCCTCCCCAGACAACAAAAAAACC
>NZ_DATCNW010000349.1:0-2883 GCF_036565025.1 Pengzhenrongella sp. | reverse complement strand
CAGAGCCAAAGGCCCGACCACACCAACCGATGAACATAATGGCATCGACTACTTGGCACGCTGTTGAGTTCTCAAGGAACGAACGCGCATCGCTTTGCGGCCTTCCGACCGGGCTGCGAGGCAACCGTTCTAACTTACCCGCATCGCACCTTCCGGTCAAACTCACCGATTCGGTGAGACTCAACTCCGGAGATGCTGCGCGGTCTGACTGCCGGACACGACCTCGTCCAGGCGCCGAAGCGCCCGACTGATCCTACCCGGGGTGGCTGCCCGCCGGGACCAGCCACCGTCTGCGCTGCGAGGCGCTGCGGTGTCCGTTCCTCCCTGTCGGGGCAACATCGGGAACTTTACGCAAGGCGATCCCGGACCGTCAAATCCCGCCGACGTGACCCCCGTCACCTCGGACCGCAGCGGCGTGGACCGCTGACCTGCACCGACGTCAGTACAGGGCGTTCGCCAGCGCTCGGCGGGCCACAGGTACGCGCGGATCGTCGGCACCCACGACCTCGAACAGGTCGACCAGGCGGATCCGGACCGCCTCTCGGTCCTCCCCCGTGGTCACCCGAACGAGGTCGATCAGTCGGCTGAAAGCGTCCTCGACCTTGCCCCCGAGCACATCGAGGTCAGCCACCAGGAGCTGCGCCGCGACATCGGTCGGCCCGTCGGCCGCGGCCGTGCGGGCGGCAGAGAGGTCGGCATCCTTCGTGCGCTGGAGCAGCCCGACCTGCGCGAGCCCGGCCCTGGCCATGTCGTCCCGGGGATTCTCCCGCAGCGCCTGCGCGTAGGCCTCTGCTGCGGCGTCCAGGTCGTCCCGCTCGATCGCGTCGTACGCCGCCTGGTGCAACGGCGGCAGTGGGGGCTCCTCGACCTCGAGGGGCTCTTCGACGGCCGGCTCGCCCGGTTCTGCCGGCACCGTGCCGGTCACCCCATTGGCGGAGGCCGCCGCAAGCAGCTGGTCGATGACCGGCGCAAGCTGCTCGGCGGGGTAGGAACCCTGGAACAGCGGGACCGGTTGGCCGGCGAGGATCGCGACCACCGTGGGTAGCTGCTTGACCTGGAAGGCGGTCGCGATCTGCGGGAACGCATCGACGTCGACCCGGGAGAGCAGGAAGCGGCCGCCGTACTGGGCGGCGACGGTTCCGAGGTCACGAGCGAGCTCGTTGGCCTCCGCGCCGCGCGAGGACCACAGCAGGACCACGACCGGGTACTGCGTGGAGCTCTGCACGAGCTCCGGGAACGTCGCCTCGGTCGTATCGACGACGTACCGACCCGGGGCCGGGAATCCCCCGGGCTCGCCGGGCGGCGGCGTGGCGGGGCGACTGAGCGCGGAGAGGTCGAACGCCCCGCGCATGTCGAGGCGAGGCTGCTGGCTACTGGGTTGGCTCATGGGCGCTGCTCCCTGCTGCGGACCGGTCAGGAACCGGTGACGGACGTTCGGATGTGCTCGGCGCCCAGTACCTGGACCTGTGCCTTCTTGGCCGCCGGCGGAATGTAGAAGGCGACCACGTCGGCGTAGGTCACCTTGAGGCTGTTGCGCAGCTCGACGCCGGACTTGAGCTTGCCACCGGAGACCGCGACCAGCTCGGGCGGCGGGGACAGCGACGCTCCGCTGAAGGTCAGGTCCGACACCGTGGACATCCCGGCGACGACGAGCGCGCCGCCGTCGGCCGTGGCGAGCGCGAACGTCTGGTCCTTGACCGGGGCGTAGGTCTCGGTGAACTTCCCGGACGCCTGCTTGGCGACGTTCGCGAGCGGCTCGCGGCCGTTGACGATGCCCTTGCGGTACGAGTCGGCGGCGGTGAACGTCTTGGCGTGGGTCGACTTGTCGCCGTTGAGTAGGACGTCGGCGTACTGCGACACGACGTCGGTCGGCGTCGCGGCCAGTCCCTTGGCGTCCGGCGCCACCGGGGCGCTGCCGGTCGTCGGCGCGGCGGTGGCCGGCATCTTGACGCCGGGAAGCAGTCGGGCCCAGCCCCACAGCGTGTACTGGCTGCGCGGATCGGCCTGCTGAAGGACGAGCAGCCGCGGGCTCGACAGGTCGTCGGGCTGCGTCGTCACGACGAACTCGGTGCGAGGCCAGGCCTCGGTGCTGGGCACGACGAGCGTCTGCGCCTTGGTGGGCAGCGCGGTCAGGCCCTTCGCACCGGAGGTCGTCTTGCTGACCGAGTACTCGGCCGACCGGCTGGCGAGCGCGGGGCCCGACAGCCTGGCCTTGAGCGAGTCCGCCGACAGGGCGCCATCGGCATCAGTGAGGGTCTTGCCGAGCGCAACCAGGACGCGCTCGGACTGGTCGGTGGTCAGCGTCGGGGGCGCCACGGCGGGCGCCGCTTCCGGGTGCGGTTGCGGCAGGTCGGGGGCGCAGCCCACGAGAACCAGGGACACGACGGCGGCGAGGGCCGCCGCGCGCCGGCGGTGGTGGTGACGGGGGGTCATCAGGCGTCCTTCCCGGTTCGCGAGGTATCCGGGCCGGTCTGGTCGTCGCCACCCGAGTCGTCCGTGTCCGGGTCGCCCACGCCGGGGAATCCCCAGGCCTTGCGCCACGCCGTGCCGGGGGTCCCGACCGGAGGGGCTGGTTGGCCCTGGTCGGCCCGTACGGGCGGGAGCGCGGACGAGATCGGGGGTACGGCGGCCGCGGACCCGGCCGCGGCCGGCGTCGTGCCTCGCGGCGAAATCCCCCGCGTGGTGGGACGCGGCGGGGCCGACGGCGTCGCGGCGTCGGGCTGCAGGCCGCGCCGGGTCGACGCGCCGGGCTTGGCGTCGTCGCCGCCGGGCTTGGCGTCGCCGCCGCGTGCGCGAAGACGCGCCAGAAGGGAATTCGTCCGCAGCGACGCGGTCGCGGAGCGCTCGGACGAGCGCGGCTGCACGCTCGGGGCGGGCGCGGCC
>NZ_DATCNW010000348.1:0-2375 GCF_036565025.1 Pengzhenrongella sp. | reverse complement strand
GCCATGTCGAGCACCGACGAGCTCGCGCAGATGGTGGTCGCCTCGGGCGCCGCCACGCGGGGGATGCGCGAGGTGGTGACTCAGGTGGCCCAGAGCCTGGGGACCCTGAACGGCTCGGTCACCCGGCTCCAGGACGGCAGTGCCGAGATGGACCGCGCGGCCGGCAATGCGACGAACCAGGTGGAGGGCGCGACCGTGGAGGTGCAGGTGGTCAACGGGAACATGCAGACCGTCGCCTCGGGGACCGAGCAGATGAGCGTGTCCATCCGGGAGATCGCCTCCCATGCGCACGAGGCGGCCCAGGTGGCGCAGCAGGCGGTCGATCGGGCGCAGGCGACCGATGCCCGGGTGCGCAGGCTCAACGACAGCTCGGCGGAGATCATGAGCATCGTCAACGTGATCACCTCGATCGCCGGGCAGACCAACTTGCTCGCCCTGAACGCCACGATCGAGGCGGCGCGGGCCGGGGAAGCGGGCAAGGGGTTCGCCGTCGTCGCGGGGGAGGTCAAGGAGCTGGCCAACGAGACGACCCGGGCGACCGACGACATCATCAAGCGCGTGCAGGCGATCCAGCAGGACACCGGCGACGTGGTGGACGCCATCGACCAGATCCGGACCGTGATCGAGCGGATCAACGAGCTGCAGACCACGGTGGCCGCCGCCCTGGAAGAGCAGACCGCCACGACCGAGGAGATCAGCCGCAGCGTCGGTGCGGCCGCGTCCGCGTCGGACCGCATCGCCGAGCGCATGCATGCCGTCGGGTCGGCCACCACCGAGACGTCCGCCGGGGTCCGCAAGACCCGGGCGTCGGCCGAGGAGCTGCACGCCATGTCGGGTGAGCTGGCGCTGGCCGTCGGCTCGTTCACCGTGTGATCGTTCGCGGTTCCTGGTCGGCGCGACCGCCCTCACGGGGGCTGTCGCGTCGTCCCTCGCGCGTGACCTGCGATAACATCTGCACAAGTACACAGATGTGGAGATGCCATGAGCGTGGTTGCGTCGTTGGACTCGTGCGAGGTGATCGCGGTCGACCCCGAGAAGGTCGCGCTCGCCCTGGAGAACGCCCCCGAACCGGGTGAGATCGCTGGTCTTGCTCAGCTGTTCAAGCTGCTCGGCGATCCCAAGCGGATCCGGATGCTGTACGCGCTGCTCGAGGCCGGCGAGCTGTGCGTCTGCGATCTCTCCACCGCGGTCGAGGTGCCCGAGACGACCGTCTCGCAGGCGCTGCGGCTGCTCCGGACGGCCGGTGTGGTCGAGCACCGCCGGTCCGGGCGGATGGTCTACTACCGGCTCGCCGACGCGCATGTGCGGATGCTGCTCGACCTCTCGCGCGAGCACACCCGTCACGACGGGGCCCACTGATGGGCGCCGGCCACGGGCACAGCCACGGCCCCCCGGCGAGCGGGCACGCCGGGGCGCGGCACCGCACCCGTCTCGCGTCCGTCTTCGCCCTGACGGCGGCGTTCTTCTTCGTCGAGCTCGTCGTCGGGCTGGTTTCGGGGTCGCTCGCGCTGATCTCCGACGCGGGTCACATGGCCGCCGACGTCGTCGCCCTCGGGGCGAGCCTGGTCGCGACACGCATCGCCACCCGCCCGGACCGGACCGGGCGACGGACCTACGGCTCCTACCGGGCCGAGGTGTTCGCCTCGGGCCTGACCGTGCTGATCATGCTGGGCGTCGGGGTGTACGTCGTGGTCGAGGCCGTCGGCCGGCTCGGGCACACGCCGCGGGTCGTCTCCGGGGCGATGCTCGTCGTCGGCCTGATCGGGCTGGTGGTCAACGTCGCCTCGATGCTCGTGCTGCGCAGCGGGTCGCGCGAGAGCCTCAACATGCGCGGGGCGTACTTCGAGGTGGTCGCCGACGCCGCCGGCTCGGTCGGGGTGATCGTTGCCGGGGCGCTCATCGCGGTCACCGGCCAACCGGTCTGGGACGTCGTCGTCGCGCTGCTGATCGCGGTCTTCGTGCTGGTCCGCGCGCTCACGCTCGGGCGCCAGGTGCTGGCCGTGCTCGGTCAGCACGCCCCGGAGGGGATCGACCCGGAGGCGGTCGCCGTGTCGCTCGGGAGCATCGACGGCGTCTCGCAGGTGCACGACCTGCACCTGTGGGCGCTGACGTCGGGGATGAACGTGGCGACCGCACACCTCGTCGCCGCGGCGCAGTCCGACCATCACGGCGTGCTGGACAGCGCGCGTGACGTGCTGCGCGAGGAGTACGGGATCGCGCACGCGACGTTGCAGGTCGAGCCGAGTGATCACCACGGGTGTCAGGACATCGCCTGGTAGTCCGGTCGCCGCTACTTCTTCGAGTTCGCCCGCCGGTGGCCCGCCGACCCGCCGGCACGCCGACCCGCCGCCGGTCCGCCGGCCCGCCGGCCCGCC
>NZ_DATCNW010000347.1:0-5627 GCF_036565025.1 Pengzhenrongella sp. | reverse complement strand
GTCGAGAAGTCGAAATCCGCCCATCCGGATCGAATCCGACGGGGCGGATTTCGACGTCGAGGGGCGGAGCGCTGGACCGGATAGGCTCTGCGGCCGTGAAGATCCTCGTCATTGGTACCGGTGCCCGTGAGCACGCCCTCGTCCGCGCGCTGGCGGTGGGTGAGGCGGTCGGCGAGAGCCACGAGCTGCACGCCGCCCCGGGCAACCCCGGCATCGCCGCGCTGGCCGAGCTGCACGCGGTCGACCCGATGGACGGCGCCGCGGTGGCCTCGCTGGCCGTCGCGATCGGGGCCGAGCTGGTCGTCGTCGGGCCGGAGGCGCCGCTGGTCGCCGGGGTGGCTGACGCCGTCCGGGCCGCCGGGATCCCGTGCTTCGGCCCGAGCGGCGAGGCCGCCGCGCTCGAGGGCTCGAAGGCCTTCGCGAAGGAGATCATGGCCGCCGCCGGGGTGCCCACCGCGATGGCGCACGTGTGCACGACCGACGACGAGGTCGCCGACGCGCTGGACGCGTTCGGCCCGCCGTACGTCGTGAAGGACGACGGCCTGGCCGCCGGCAAGGGCGTCGTGGTCACGAACGACCGCGCGGAGGCCCTCGAGCACGGCGCCGTGTGCCTCGCCAAGCAGGGCGGAGCGCTGCTCGTCGAGGAGTACCTGGACGGGCCCGAGGTCTCCCTGTTCTGCCTGACCGACGGCGTCACGGTCGTGCCGCTCGAGCCCGCGCAGGACTTCAAGCGCGCGCACGACGGCGACGCCGGCCCGAACACCGGCGGCATGGGCGCGTACTCCCCGCTCCCGTGGGCGGAGCCGGGCCTGGTCGACGACATCGTCGCGCGCGTCGCGCAGCCGACCATCGAGGAGATGGCCCGCCGCGGCGTCCCGTTCTCGGGCGTGCTGTACATCGGCCTCGCGCTCACCAGCCGGGGCCCGCGCGTGGTCGAGTTCAACGCGCGGTTCGGCGACCCCGAGACGCAGGTCGTGCTCGCGCGGCTCGCGACGCCGCTCGCGGGCGTCCTGCTCGCCGCTGCGAACGGCCGGCTCGCCGACGCGCCGCCGCTGCGCTGGCGGGCCCAGTCGGCCGTCACGGTCGTCATCGCCGCGCACGGCTACCCGCAGGCGGTCCGCTCGGGCGACCCGATCACCGGGATCGAGGCGGCCGACGCGCTGCCCGGCGTGCACGTGCTGCACGCCGGCACCGTCCTGGCCGACGACGGCGCGCTCGTCGCCAAGGGCGGCCGCGTCCTGACCGTCGTCGGCGTTGGTGCGGACCTCGCCGCGGCCCGCCTGGCCGCCTACAACGGTGTCGCCCGGATCGAGCTCCCCGGCTCCCACCACCGCACCGACATCGCCCAGTCCGCCTCAACCGCCTAACCGCCTCAACCGCCTAACCGCCCCAACCGCCGAGGTAGTACCTCCGCGCCGAGGTGGTACCTCCGACGGCTCTATCTCGGCGCTGCGGTACTACGTCGGCGAAGGATCGGCGGCCGACGGAGGGCCGGACCGCCGTCGGGCGGGGGCGGGGACGGGGGCGGGCGTGGGATGCGGGAGGATGGGCGGCGTGAGCCAGACCTCCAGCACCCTGTCCGCGCCCGAGCTCGCCGGCTGGGTGCACACCTACACCGGCAAGGTCCGCGACCTGTACGTGCCGGCCGCGCCGCACCCGGATGGCGACGTCGTGCTCGTCGTCGCGAGCGACCGCATCTCGGTGTACGACCACGTGGTGCCCTCGCCGGTCCCGGGCAAGGGCAAGGTCCTCACCCAGCTGAGCCTGTGGTGGTTCGACCAGCTCAGCGACCTGGTGCCGAACCACGTGGTGAGCCTGGACGTGCCGGACGAGGTCGCCGGCCGCGCGATGGTCTGCCGCCGCCTGGAGATGTTCCCCGTCGAGTGCGTCGCGCGCGGGTACCTGACCGGGTCCGGGCTCGTGGAGTACCGCGCGGGCGGGGCCGTGTGCGGGGTCGCGCTGCCGTCCGGGCTGGTCGACGGCTCGCGGCTGCCCACCCCGATCTTCACGCCCGCGACCAAGGCCGCCCTCGGCGAGCACGACGAGAACGTGAGCTTCGAGGTGGTCGCCGCGCAGATCGGTGCCGACGACGCGGCGCACCTGCGCTCACTCACCCTCGCGGTGTACGCGCGGGCCGAGGCGATCGCGCGTGAGCGCGGGGTGATCCTGGCCGACACGAAGCTCGAGTTCGGGCGCGCGCTCGAGGGCCCGAACGCGGGCGCCGTCGTGCTGGGGGACGAGGTCCTGACGCCCGACTCGTCGCGGTTCTGGCCCGCGGACAGCTGGCAGCCGGGCCACGCGCAGGAGAGCTTCGACAAGCAGTACGTGCGCGACTGGCTGACCTCCCCGGCGTCGGGCTGGGACCGCGCGACCAACACCCCGCCGCCGCCGCTCCCGGATGACGTCATCGCCCGCACCCAGTCCCGCTACGAAGACGCCTACCACCGCCTCACCGGCCACCCCCTCCCGTAAGGACCCCGCGGCGGGCCCGTGTGCGGTGTGCAGGGACGCGCGTGGGACTGGAGTGACGCATGGTGACGGTGTGACATCACTTCTGCACCACGGTCACCATCTGTCACTCGCGCGTCCCTCCACACCGCGGCGCGACGCGGGAGTCGTTCCGTCCGTGCGGAGCATGTGACTGGTGGGGCTCGTGTGACAGCCGGACGCGCTGCGAGGGCCCGCAGAGGGGCGATCCGTCGAGTGCTCCGCGCTGACGGAAGACGCACCCGACCGCCCGCCTTCAATCGCAGCCACTCGCATCGCAGCCACCTGCACCTGCACCTGCACCTGCACCCAACCGTCGACGCAGTCCACCGCCCGCGAACTCGGAGGTTTGCGCCGAACTCGGACTCGGCACAGTGTTCGAGTTCGCGACTACCCTCCGAGTTCGGCGACAAGGGGTGGCGGTTTTCGTGGGTGGATCGGTTCTGCTGGTTGGCGGGCGGGTCATCGGGGCCTCTGGGCTCGTGGATGTGCTGGTTCGGGACGGGCGCGTGGTCGCGATCGGGCCCGACCTGTCGGGCGAGTTCTCGAGCAGCCCCGGTGACCAACCCGGCGCCAGATCTGGCGGCGGCGACCGCACGATCGACCGCGGCGAGCGCGGCGACCGAGCGATCGACCGCGGCGACCGCGGCGCCCGCACGATCGAGCGCGTCGAGGTCGGCGGGCGCACGATCATGCGCGGCCTGCGGGACTCCCACGTGCACCTCACTCAGTGGGCGCTGACCCGCCAGCGACTCGACGTCTCCGCCGCATCGTCCGCGCGCCACGCCGCCGCCCTGGTCGTCGAACGCCTGCGGACGCGTCCGCTCGCGGACGGCGCGCAGCTCGTCGGGTTCGGGTTCCGGGACGGCCTGTGGGCGGATGCCCCGAACGCAGACCTGCTCGACGACTCGTTGCGTGCGGCCGGGTTCCCGGACGCACCCGTCGTGCTCGTCTCGGGCGACCTGCACTGCGGGTGGCTGAGCTCGGCCGCACTCGCCCGCCACGGCGCGGCCGGGCACCCGACGGGCGTGCTGCGCGAGGGCGAGTGGTTCGCGATGAGCGAGGCCGTGAGCGCTGCACCGACGAGCGTGCTGGACACCTCGGTGGACGAGGCGGCCCGTGCGGCGGCCGCCCGCGGGGTCACCGCGGTCGTCGACTTCGAGCTCGCGGACAACCTCGCGGTGTGGCGGCGCCGGATCGCGGCCGGCACCGACGCGCTGCGGGTCGCCGCCGCGACCTGGCCGGTGTTCCTGGACCGGGCCGTCGTCGAGGAGCTGGCCACGGGCGACGTCGTGCCGGGCACGCGCGGACTGGTGACCATGGGCCCGCTCAAGGTGATCAGCGACGGCTCGCTCAACACGCGCACGGCGTACTGCCACGACGAATACCCCGGGCTCGAGGGCACAGCCGGGGCGCACGGCGCGCTCGCGGTCGGGCCCGACGAGCTCCGGTTGCTGATGGCGAAGGCGACCCGGCACGGCCTGACCTGCGCGATCCACGCGATCGGCGACCACGCCAACACCCTCGCGCTGGACGCGTTCGAAGCGACCAACGCCCGCGGCAGCGTCGAGCACGCCCAGCTGCTCGCGCCCGCGGACCTCGCCCGGTTCGCGGCCCTGGGCGTGGTGGCGAGCATCCAGCCCGAGCACGTCCTGGACGACCGTGACGTCGCCGATCGGCACTGGGCCGGCCGCACCGGGCGCGCGTTCGCGTACGGCGACCTGCGCGCGGCGGGCGCGACCCTCGCGCTCGGCTCGGACGCGCCCGTCGCGCCGCTCGACCCGTGGCTGGCGATCTCCGCGGCGGTGCACCGCACCCGTAACGGCCGAGAACCGTGGCACCCCGAGCAACGCCTCCCGCTCGACGTCGCGCTCGCGGCCTCCACGGGCGGCCGCGCCGCGCCGGAACCCGGCGACGTCGCGGACCTCGCGATCCTCGAGGCGGACCCGTACGCGGTCGACCCCGCCGGCCTGCGCGCGATGGCGGTGGCCGGGACGTTGCTGGGCGGCCGGTGGACGTGGTGCACCCTGGACCGGTGATGATGCGCGCGGTGGTGTTCGAGGAGTTCGGCGGGCCGTTGACCGTTCGCGAGGTGCCGGTGCCGGCGTGCCCGGCCGACGGCGTCGTGGTGCGGGTCGCCGCGACCGGGGTCTGCCGCAGCGACTGGCACGGTTGGCAGGGGCACGACGACGGGATCACCCTCCCGCACGTGCCCGGGCACGAGCTCGCCGGGACCGTCGCGCAGGTCGGCCCCGCGGTGCGCGACTGGCGGGTCGGCGACGTCGTGACCGTGCCGTTCGTCTGCGCGTGTGGGCGGTGCGCGGCGTGCCTCGCCGGCGAGGGTCAGGTGTGCGAGCGGCAGACCCAGCCGGGGTTCACGCACGCCGGGTCGTTCGCCGAGCAGGTCGCGCTGGACCACGCGGACGTCAACCTCGTCCGGCTCCCGGCCGGCATGACCCCGGTGACCGCGGCCGCCCTCGGCTGCCGGTTCGCGACCGCGTTCCGGGCCGTCACCGTGCACGCCCGCCCGCGCGCCGGGCAGTGGGTCGCGGTGCACGGATGCGGCGGCGTCGGGCTGTCGGCGGTCATGATCGCGGTGGCCGACGGCGCCCGGGTCCTCGCGCTCGACGTCTCGCCGGCCGCGCGCGCCGCGGCGCTCGGCTTCGGCGCCGAGCTGGCGCTCGACCCGCTCGCGTGCGGATCCGGCTCGCCCGACGACGTCGCGGCGGCCGTCCGCGACGCGACCGGCGGCGGCGCGCACGCCTCCCTCGACGCGCTCGGCAGCCCGGCGGCAGCGGTCGCCTCGGTGCTCGGGCTGCGCCGGCGCGGGCGACACGTGCAGGTCGGCCTGCTGCTCGGCGCCGCCGCCACCCCGCCGCTGCCGATGGACCGTGTCGTCGGGTGGGAGCTGGAGCTCTACGGCAGCCACGGCATGGCCGCCCGCGAGTACCCGGCGATGCTGGCCCGGATCGCTGCCGGGGAGCTGGCCCCGGAGAACCTCGTCGGTCGCGTGATCACGCTCGACGACGCGCCGTCGGCCCTGGCCGCCATGAGCGAGCCCCCGACGTCCCCAGGCATGACGGTCATCGCCCCCTGACCCCGCCAACCCCGTAACGTCCGAGCGTTGACGTCCTATAGGA
>NZ_DATCNW010000346.1:0-19494 GCF_036565025.1 Pengzhenrongella sp. | reverse complement strand
TCCTATAGGACGTCAACGCTCGGACGTTATGGGTGTGGGGCTAGCAGCCGCCGGTCGCGGGCAGGGAACGGGCCAGGTTCGGGTCGCCGCGCAGGGTGCCGACGACGAGCACGGCGTCGCCCCAGTACGGCGCGTAGTGGTACGGGTCCGCGTTGCCCTGCACCGCATGGGCGGCGAGCGTCGGGCTCATCGACTCCCAGCCGGGTACGCGAAGGAGCGCCTTGCCGAAGTTCGTCGCCGCGATGCGGGGATTCATCCGGTCCGAGTAGGAGCCCCAGGCACCGTTCGCGCGCTGCTGGAACAGTCCGCGACTGTCCGGGCCGGCGACGTCGCCGTAGTCCACATTGATCAGCGTCGACTCGCCGATGGCCGTCATCACGGCGATGACCTGGCCGCGGACGTCGAGCCCGAGGTCGCCCGTCGCGATGACCACCTGGGTGGCATTGATGACCTGCTGAGCCCCGAACGGACCGATGCTCGTGGGGAGGCCCGCGCCCGAGGCGCTCGCGCCGGCCGACGGGCTGACCGCGACGCAGCTGTTGCTCGCGCGCGAGGCCCGCTGCTGGGCGGCGACCGCGGCGGCCTGCGCCGCGAGGATGCGCGCGAGCTCTCGGCCGATCGCCCTGCGCTCGGCGTTGATCCTCACCTGCGCGGCTACGGCCCTCGCCCTCATCACGGTCACGCGTCTTTGCTGCGCGGACTGCCGCGCGATCAGGTTGACGATCTCTGCCTGCCGGGCGGCGGCCACGGCGCGGGCGGCGGCGGCCTCGACCACCCTTCGGTCGGCGTCGGCCTTGAGCACGACGACCCGGTCCTTGACCGCGGTCAGTCGGGCCCGGTTGTTCCGGTCCACGGCGCTGATCCGTTCGGCCTCGGCCACGGCCTCGGTCTGGATGCGCAGCGCAGTGGCGACGACCTCGTAGTCGCGGACGAAGTCCGCGGAGCTCTTCGCGCCCACCACGACGCTCATGCTCGTGGCGGCCGTCTCGCCCTTGTAAGCCTGCCGAGCCAGCTGCCCGACGGCGAGGTCGGCTTTCGCCCCGCGCGAATCATCGGCGCCGATCGTCGAGCTGATCGCCGCCTCCTGGGCTTTCGCGTCCTTGAGCCGCGCGGCGTCCAGGATCGCCTCGCGCTGGGCGCCTTCGAGCTCGGCCTTCGCCGCTGCGAGCTCCGCCCGTGCGACCGGCAGGCGCACCTGGGTGGCCCGCAGGTCGCGCGACGCATGCGCGAGGGCGGTCGTCAGCCCCGCGATCGACGCCGCGATCGCGTCCGCGGCATGCGCTGCGTGGGCCGCCCTGGCCTCCGCGGCCCGGCGCGCCGGGCCGTAGTCGTCGGCGGACGCCGGGCCGGCGAGCGTGATCAGCATGGCGAGCACCACGAGCCCGGCGGTGAGCGAGGATCCGACGGTGGCTACGGCCGAGCGGCCAAGTGATCGCGCCGCGCGTGGCTTGGTCATCGGCTCGAACCTTCCGCTCGCTTCACGTCGTGGTCACGCTGCTGGGTAGATGGGGTCGAGCGGCCGATCCTGCCATACCCAACCTGAGCCGCCGCTGAGGACCCGGAGTTCCCACATCGTGGGCACATTCAGGTATTCATTGACTCGGGCCACCCCCGGGCCTAACGTCCCGACCACTGCAGTCAAGAGCGCCAGCAGATAGCCCCGGCTCGCTGGCCGGCAACCCACTTCTCGCAAGAGCGCTGTGGGTGCTTCTTGACTCGGCCCCGCAAGGGGCAACGCGCGAGGTCGACCAGGTGTCGACGAAGGAGACCGACCATGGCACGGACAACGAGGCGCGACCTGCCGTCGCGCACCGCGTGGTCCTTGCCGTGCCCAGCCACGGGCGCGCTGCTGCGCTCGTGTCTGTGTCCGTGTTGTTGAACCGGTGACCGCAGGCCGCGCAGGCCGCCGCCGCTCTCCCCTTCAGGGCTCTGCCCGCTCTGCCCTCGCACGCCGATCCCGGCCCGCGAGCGCCGGACGGCTGTGCGACGCCCTCCCGCCCCGACGCGCGAACCCGAGCCGCGGAGCCCGTACCGCCCGCTGCGCTCACGCGCCCCGCCTTGCCCTGCGAAAGCGATGACCCCATGCCGAAGGCCTCCCCGTCCCGTCCGCTGCACCTCGGTGTCGACCTGTCCGACGCCGGCGCCCATCCGGCGGTCGGGCGCACCCAGGGCACCAGCGGCCAGCGCCCCTTCGACCCCGAGCGCCTCGCCGCCCTCGTGGCGACCGCGCAGCGCGGCGTGCTCGACTTCGTGCTGTTCGACGACGCGTTCTCGCTCCAGCCCCGCAACGGGACCCGTCCAGGTCGCCTCGATGCGGCGCTGATCTCGGCCCGGGTGGCACCGCCGTCGTCCGGCATCGGCATCGTCGCGACGATCGACACGATCCACACCGAGCCGTTCCACGTCTCCAAGGCGATCGCGACGATCGACACCGTCAGCCGGGGCCGCGCCGCCTGGCAGGTGGGCGTCTCGACGTCCGAGGCGGAGGCGGGCCACTTCGGACGGCGACCCGCCGCAGGGGAGGCCGCGGCCCTCGCCGAGGCCGACGAGGCGATCGAGGCAGTCACCCGGCTGTGGGACAGCTGGGAGGACGACGCCGAGATCCGCGACGTCCCCTCCGGGCGGTTCGTGGACCGCGGGAAGCTGCACTACGTCGACTTCGACGGGGTGCACTTCGCCGTCAAGGGACCGTCCACCGCGCCGCGTCCGCCGCAGGGCCAGCCGCTCGTCGTCGTGCGGGCCGGCTCCGAGCCGGAGCTCCGGCTCGCGGGGCGGCGCGCCGACGTCGTCCGGATCCGCGCGACCGACCTGGACGTCGCCGGTCAGGCCGCCGCAGACGTCCGCCGGGAGGCCGCGCGGTGGGGACGCGATCCCGCCGAGCTGCGGATCCTGCTCGACGTCTACGCCATCATCGGGCCCGACCCCGCGGCGTCGGCCGAGCGTCGCTCGCTGCTCGAGAACCTCGACGGCGCGTCCGTGGACACCGGCTCGCTCGTGCACGTCGGGACGCCCGAGGATCTGGCGCGGGTGCTGCGCGAGGGTGTCGCCGCCGGCGCCGTCGACGGGTACACGGTGCGCCCGGCCTCGCTCGAGACCGACCTGCACGGCCTGGTGGACGGCGTGATCCCGTTCCTCCAGCATGCCGGCGCGTTCCGGCGCGCGTACCCGGGCGCGACGCTGCGCGACACGCTGGGCTTACCCCGCCCCGCGAACCGCTACGCGGCGATCGCCTGAGGACCGCGGCGATGACCACGAGCACCTCGCGCCCGCGCAAGCAGATCCACCTCGGCGCCCACTTCCCGGGCGTCAACGACACGACCGTCTGGAGCGACCCCCGCTCGGCCAGCCGGATCGAGTTCAGCTCGTTCGAGCACCTCGCGCGGCACGCGGAGGCGGCCAAGCTCGACTTCCTGTTCCTGGCCGAGGGCCTGCGGCTGCGCGAGCACAAGGGCCAGATCTACGACCTGGACGTCGTCGGGCGTCCCGACACGCTGCCCCTGCTCGCGGCTGTCGCCGCGAGCCCCCTGCTCGCCGCGGAGCAGTTCGGCACCATCGCAGCGCTGCACCGCGGGCGCGTCGACCTGGGCGTGGGCCGCGCGTGGACGCCGCCGTCGGCCCCGCCCGACGACGGCGCCCCGCTCCCCGGACCGGCTCCACACGATCCGGGCGCGCTCCGCGTCCCCGCCGCACCACCCGGCCTGGGCTCCGACCCGGCTCGACTTGAGCGGCTCAAGGCCCAACAACGGGTCATCGGCGCCGCGCGCTCGCCGGCCTCGCTGCGCGCGGAGCTCGAGCAGATCCTCGCGCTGCGCTCCGGCGAGCTCGTGGACGACACCGGCTACACCAGCCCGGCCGTCGAGGGTGCGGACTTCGAGCTCTGGGTGCTCGCCTCCTCCGGGGGCGAGAGCGCGCGGACGGCGGCCGAGCTCGGGCTGCCGCTCGCGGCGAACTACTACGTCAGCCCTGCGACAGTGCTCGAGACCGTCGCCGCCTACCGGCGCTCGTTCCGGCCCGGCGTCCTCGATCAGCCGTACGTGATCGTGTCGGCCGCCACCGGCGCGGACGAGCTGATCGTGACGAGCATCGCGCACGACCCCCGGGACGCGCTGCGTTCGTTCGAGCTCCTCGCGCAGGTGTGGTTCGACGTGGTCCCGGTCGGACGAGACCTCGATCGCGCACCCGCGGTCGCGTTCTCGCATTAGCACCGGCACCCCGTCGCGCGGACCGCCTCCCACGGCGGTCGACCTTCAACGCGTGGTCGACCGGCCCTTCAACGGCGCCGGACGAGGCGCAGCCATCGCCCAGAGCGCCTCGGCCTCGTCACGAAGGAAGCTGCGTCCCCGGGCACGGTAGCCGCGTCCTCGGGCGCGATGGCGGTGGGCGGCGGAAGCTGGATGCCGGCGTGGAAGGCCACGGCCCGGCGCGTGGCCTGGCCGAGAGCGTCGGTTGCGAGCAGTTCGCGGATGCGTTCGCGCTGCTCATCCGACAGGACGGCGTACGTGGTCGCGGCGCTGGTCCCGAGCCAGTTCCGGATGCCTTCGAGCCCACGGAACGCTAGTCGGGCGTCGGCGTCCGCTCTCGCTCGCAGGTCGGCCTCGACGCGGTCCCAGCTGCCGGCGCCTCGGCTCAGCAACCAGGCTGCCTGCCTGCTCCATCGCTGCGCGGAGGTCCAGGCGACTTCCGCGGTTGCCTGCGGGGCCCGGAGGCGGACGAGGGCCCGCGCGGCCGCGGCGCTCACGCGAGGGCTCGAGTCCAACAGGACCGGTTCGAGCGCGACCAGGGCCTCTTCTCGGGCTGCGCAAGCGCTCACCCCGGTGACGGCGGCGGCTCGGACTCGAGCGCTGCGGTGACGCAGCCGCGCGGTGAATGCTGCGAGGTCCTGGGTTCCCCCGTCGCGGCGAGACCGTCCAAGCATGCAGCCAGAGTGCGCGCCGGAGTGGTGGGCAGGTCGAGCTGCCTCCGGTACCAGTCGGCTGCATCGATGCCTCGACCTTGGACCCGCCCGCGCGCTGCCGCACGCACGCGGGGGGCTCGGTCGGCGAGCATCCGCACCAGGTCATCGTCGCTGCGCTGCGCTTCGTCGCGGACTTGGGGAACGTGGTCGAGCGAGCGGACGGCGATCGCGATCGCCGCTATGCGGGCGTCCCTCTTGGCGAGCATCCGAACGGCTCGCTGTCGGATTCGCCCGTCCGCGTGGAGGCTGGTGACCGCCGCTACGAACCCGGTGGGCTCGGCGGCCGAGGTACCCAGCCACCGTCGAGTGCCGCCCACCGGAGTCCCGTCGGTGTAGGAGAAGGTGCGCGCGGCTGCGTCGAGCAGCAGCCACGACCTGCCATCGAGCTGCTCAAGGAGATTCGCTCCGGCAATCCAGGAGTCGATCTTCCCGTCGGTCGCGGCAAGGGCCAGCTCCCTGGCGAGGTCTCGCGCCTCGGGCCACGTCATCACGGCTCCATCATCCCGGTTCGGGTGTTGAGCGGGGCCGGGATGGCTGCGGCCAGCCGCCGGATCGTGTCCTCCTCGACGACACCGGGCACGAAGACGCAGTCGGCCTCTGCCTCGACGTATCGGACCGCCCGCGTGAGGCGGCGGCCCGGCCAGCCTTCTCAGATGCGCCGTGGGGCTTTCGCCGCGACGGTTCAGTGACGGCCGACCGCGCACACATGTGGCGTACCGTCACACCAGAAGTCCGCGACGACGCCGGCTCGCGGCACGTGAGTGATGGAGGTCCTTCGACCATGCGAATTACCGAGGTGCTGCGGCGCAAGGGCGAGTCGGTCGTCACCATCTTCCCGGAGCAGACCGTCCGCGAGCTGGTCGCTGTCCTGGGTGAGTACCGCATCGGCGCGCTCGTGGTCTCACGGGACGGTCTGCACATCGACGGCATCGTCAGCGAGCGGGACGTCGTCCGGCGGCTGAACGAGGACTCGAACGTCCTCGACCTGACGGTGTCCGCGATCATGACCGCCAACGTGCACACCTGCGGGCCCGAGGACAGCGTGGAGGATCTGATGGCGGCCATGACCGAACTCCGCATCCGGCACGTGCCGGTTGTCGTGGACGGCCATCTGGTGGGGATCGTGAGCATCGGCGACTTGATCAAGCACCGGCTCACCGAGCTCCAGGCGGAGCGCGACCAGCTCACGGCCTACATCACCGGGTGAGCGGCGAGCCGGGTACCCGATTCCTTCAGGCCCCCGGCCATCGCGACGCGTGCTTCGACACTGCCCTGCTCGGCAGCAGGTAGGCGCCGGGCCGCGGAGACCAGGCGCTTGTCACCTCCCAGGCAGACGCTACGGGTGACGCCCAGCCTTTGGGCGTGACTCCGGATGAAGTGGCCGACGCCGCCGCAGCAGACGCCGAAGAGCTTGATCTGGTGGTAGGCCCGGTCGTCCGGGAAGGGACCATGGTGGAGCCGGGGCTCCAGCACATCCATGGGCTCTCTATGGCGTACAATCCCGAATCACCGCATCTCATCCACCATGGCCCGCCTGGGATCTACGTCCGGACGCTCGACATGGTCCGGGCAGACCTCGAGAAGTGGATCGATGAATGCAGGCGGTACGACGAGAACCCGGAAGAGTTTCGCCATCTCGCATGGGAGTTGGCGCGTCCCTACGTGGAAGCCGAGCGCGCCAAGCAGAGGCGACCGCAACGCGAAGCAAGAGGGACGGCAGACGGTCTCGGCTGAATGAAACGACCCGCCCGGGTGGCGGTCGTTACGTGGCGGTAAGCGATGTTCGGGTGGGGCCGCGGAGACGTCCGATCACGCCAAGTTGAGGAGTTCTACGGATGGCAGAATGGTACCGCCAGCGGTACCATTGAGTCGTGCCGTCGGTAGCCAAGATCGTCGCCACGATGCGCGCCAACCCGCGCAACATCCGCTACGACGACCTGGTCAAGGTCTGCCAGCACTACTTCGGTCCACCGCGCACCGGCGGGTCCCACGCAGTGTTCAAGACCCCCTGGCCGGGCGACCCGCGCGTCAATATCCAGAACCACCACGGACAGGCCAAGGCGTACCAGGTCCGGCAGGTCCTCGCCGCGATCGACAAGTTGGAGGGAGCTTCATGAGCGACACCGGCATAGACATCACCCGCTACACCTACCGGGTCACCTGGTCCGCCGAAGACGGCGAGTACGTTGCCACCTGCCCGGAGTTCCCCTCGCTGTCCTGGCTCGCCATCACCCAGGAGGACGCGCTGCGCGGTCTTCGTGACCTGATCGCCGAAGTCGTCCACGACCTGCATGACAGTGAAGAGCTCGTCCCGGAGCCGCTATCGTCGCGGACCTACTCAGGCAAGTTCAACCTCCGCGTCGGCGAACAACTCCACCGACGGCTCGCCATGCAGGCCGCCGAGGAGCACCTCAGCCTGAACCAGTACCTCGTCCGACGGCTCACCAACGCATCCTGACTTGCCACGACTCGCAGACCACGCGGTGCCGGCGGGTGTCGCAACCCGACTGTCGCTCAGCGCTGGGTCGCTCGACATCTCACAACGGTCGATCAGTGCTGGTCCCCCTGGTGACTTGGGTGGCGGCGTTTGGTCGAGCGTGCGCGCCGTAGGCGCGATCGGTGGCCGCGTTCGGCGAATCCACGACGCCGGTGAGTCGGTCGTCACACCACAGCACATCGAATTGCTGGTAGTCGCCGTGGACCAGGACCTTTTCGTCACCAAGCGGCCCCGAGGCAGCCTCGCGGGCGGCGTCACGCAGGCCGCGGTCGGCCAGCCAGTCCAGTGGGCGGTACCGAACGCCGTACCGGTCCGGCGAAGGCGTCGGTGCGCCATTGCCGTACCACCCATCCCACCGGGCCCGCGGGTGGTCGGGTACGGCGTGGATCGCGGCCTGCGTGCTCGCGAGTTGGCCCAGCCAGGACTGCATATCTGCCGGGGTCAGGTCCGGCTGCCCGGTGAGGGCGGACGTAAGCGTGCACCGCACCCCGGTCTCGGCGCCGTCCTCGTCCATCGCGAGGAGTTCGGGTGCAGGCACCCCGTGTTCGCGGATCGCCGCGAGCGCGGAGGCGAGAACCGCCTGAGCACCCGCTTCGTCGGCACACCCGCAAACGTCGTGGGCCGCCTCGAGGCACTCCAGGTCGCGACCGGCGCGGACGAGCTGATCGTGACGAGCATCGCGCCCGACCCGCGGGACACCGCGGGCTCGTTCGAGCTGCTCGCGCAGGCGTGGTTCGAGGTCGCTCCGGTTACGCGAGACCGCGCGCCGGTGGTCGCGTTCTCGCACTAGCACCCGCCCGACCACACCCCCTTCGCGCCCTTGCAGGGGCGCGATCAAGAGCCAAAGCGTCGCTGCAGGTCGGGATAAGCAATCGCACCGTCGAGGAAGCCGAGGGTTCCGGAGTCGAGCAGCTCCCGGCCGGCGCGCTCCAACATGCTGAGCGTGGCTCGGGCCAGGCTGCCGCCGAGGCTGACCCGCTTGACGCCGAGCGAGAAGAGCGTGGGCGCATCGATGAGATTCGCCAGCCCGGCCACCACGTTGAGCGGGGCGGGGATGGCTGCGGCCAGCCGCCGGATCGTGTCCTCCTCGACGACGCCGGGTACGAAGACGCAGTCGGCCCCTGCCTCGACGTATCGGACCGCCCGCTCGACCGTCTCGGCGAACGCGTCGTCGCTCGCACCGGCGAAGTAGGTGTCAGTGCGGGCGTTGAGCACGAAGGTGCCCCTGGGCGCGGCCGCCCGGGCGGCCGCGATGCGGTCCACGGCCTCATCGATGCCGAACAGCCCACCCTTCGCGGCGTCCTCCAGGTTGCAACCCACCACCCCGAGCTCCACTGCCCGGGAGACGGTGCGGCCGACGTCGTCCGCGGTGGCGCCGTACCCGTCTTCGAGGTCCGCGGTCACGGGCACGCCCACCGCGGCCACGATGCGACCGACGTGCTCGAGCATCGTGTCGCGGTCAATCGCCCCTCCGTCCGGGACTCCGCAGGACCAAGCGATACCCGCGCTGGTCGTGGCGATGGCGGGGAAGCCGACCTGCTCGAGAATCCGGGCGGACCCGGCGTCCCAGGCGTTGGGGAGCACGAAGCCGGGCCCCACGTGCAGGGCAAGGAGGGCGGCTGCCTTATCGGTCGTCAACGGCGGAACTCGAACTCAACGACAATTGTTGAGTCGATGCTTGTAATAATGCCGGTGTAAAAGGCTTTTGCCTGATCTCTCAAGATCGCTTCATTGGAATCGATGTACTGTTCCTTGGCGTCATCGTCGAGCACTTTGTTAATCATCTTGACAGTGTCGATCTTTGGCGTTGTCCAACTTAGGGCATCATTGCTTTCGGCGGCCACTTTGAAACTTTCATTGTCGTGACCAATGAAGATGAATTCTGGAATGGAAACCAGAAACGCATCCTCTCCTGTTTGCCTTATTTTCACCTCTTGACCATCTATGCCCAATTTGGCTTCGAATTCATACTTGAGGAACGACACCCTATCGCTTCCAGGAATCTCCATTCCAAAGAGAGTGCCACTCGTATTCTTGTCAGATATACCCTGAATTCCCAGGCCCAAGAGCACGACCTGCTCATGGCGGGTTACGGAATTGACTACCTGCGTGTTTCGAGCCTCCGACTCCGTACCAAACAGAGAGAGGTTCGGGAATGTATCTATTGCCCGAACCACCCCGAGTGCCCCAATCGCGGCGAGGCAAACGACTGTGACTAGAGCCGGCCACAGTATCACCCTTCTTAGCGTTGCTTTCACCGGAATCCCAAACTTTCTCTTGTCCGATTTAACCGCCGCCGGGCAGGTGCTTGTGCGGGACGAGGCGGTGCGGCAGGTACCGGTGGCTTCCGGCCCGAGAACCAGCCCACGAAGGTCTGCTTCTTCGCGAATGGTAGCGACCGGACCATCGGAGATATCGGTACTTGACCAGCAGCAACCGGGTGATCTCGGGTCACCCGGGGTGAACACATTGCCGGGCATTCGGGTGAACTGGCGACCGTCTATGGGCGACAACCCACGCCGGGCTGTTCGGTGGGCGCGGATCTCTGTCTTGCCTGAGCCAACGCGCTAGCACATCGAAGCGCAGCATGGAGATCCGCGATCCAAGGCCCGCCTGGTTGCGCAGATGCTCGAGGCGCTTCGCGTTGGCCGACCCGCGATCAGAGAGCCGGCCGGCGATACAGGGAGCGGATCGCCCATCCGTCGCCAACTTCTTCCGCCGCGAGTTCGACGAAAGTCTTCTCTGAGCTGATCGCAATCAGCAACTCCGAGAACTCGATGGCCCGCGTCTCCAGCAGTTCGACCGCGGCATCGCCAGAGTGGCCGACCCCGAGCATTGTGATGGCCACGACACCGTCGGCCATGAAGGTGTTCGCCGAATCTGGCCGATTGCCACCGCCGCCGAATCTCTCGAGGTGCGCACCCGAGAACGACCCTTTGGGCATGGCGGCGCTGGAGGCGTCGCCGAATTGGCCCCGCGATGATCGCGAGCAGCAGGCGAACAAGGTGGTTTCTCATCGCTTGCCTCGCACTTGACTACTCATGACCACGGTGGGGCCATACTCGTCGGTCACCGCAGTCAGAAACTGAGTCCGGACATAGAATCAGTGTCGTAGCCGCGCATCTCGGTGGACCCGTTGGCGCCCGTGATGGTGGCGAGGTTCCCGGCGGGTCGTAGGCGAGGTCCTTCCTCATTGCGGGCGTGCCAACGGGTTTTCCCCAACCCAGTGTTGATCCGCTGCGTGTCCGCCCCCCCCGTCGTCAAATGCTCGGACGCTGCGAGTTGGAGAATTGTCGGGCGGATGCCCGATCGCGTCGAGCGATCAGATCGCGGTGTCGTCGCTGAGGCGGTGGTAGGAGCGGTCGTGGTAGACGAGGGGGCTGGAGCCCGGGCGGGTGTCGGAATCCAGGGCTAGCACCGAGACCAGGAAGCTGCCGCCGGCGGCGGTGCGCTGGAGCACCCGACCGCGCACCCGGGTCAGGGCGCCCTCGATGACCGGCTCCCCCGTCGGCAGCCGGCTCCACCCGCCCGCGGCAAACCGGTCGATCCCGCTGGTCGCGAACCGCGCCGCGACGTCGTCCTGGTCCTCGGCGAGGAAGCTCACCACCAGGGTCGCCGCCCGCGAGAGGGCCGGCCAGGACGACGACGTCGAGGCGATCGAGAATGCGAGCAGCGGCGGGGCCGCCGACACCGAGATGACCGACGTCGCCGTGAACCCCAGCGGGTTGCCCACCGGATCGCGCAGGGTCACCACCGCGACCCCCGCCGGGTGCTGACGGAACACCGTCTTGTACGACTCGCTGTCGAGCGGACGGTCGAGGTGGCTGTCGAGGTGGGTGTGTGCCTGCAGCGCGGTCACTTCGAGATCCAGACGCTGGTGAGCTGGTCGAGCCTCGAGTCGGCGCCCAGCTCGAGGCCGTGCACCGTGGGCTGTGCGCCGAGGATCGTCGTGAGCTCGTGCACGGGGACCTCGTCGTGCCGGGCGAGCAGCCGCTCCTGCACCTTGGCGACGAGCGCGATGCGCGCGGGCCCGTCGGACGTCGCGAGCTGCTTGCCGAGCAGCCCCTCCAGCTCGGGGTCCTCGATCTTGTAGAAGTCGGTCGCGCCCGCGGAGTACTGGGTGCGCAGCACGTCGCCGTCGGCCCGACTGAGGTTGCCCCAGGCGGCGTCGAAGTCGCCCGCCTTCTGCTTCTCGACGAAGTCCGGCACCGGCCCGCTCCACAGGTCAACCCCGATCCCGACCTTCTTGAGCTGTTGCTGGATGAGCTCGAGCGAGGTCTGGTTCGGTCCGAAGTTCGTGATCCACGGGATCCGGAGCTTCAGGGACTTGCCGCCCTTGGCGAACAGGCCGTCGGAGCCGATCTTCCAGCCGGCATCCTCCAGGACGCTCTTCGCCTTCGCGGGATCGGTCACCAGGTCCTTGCTCAGGTCGACCGCCCCCGGCGTCGTGTGCGAGAGCACGCTGGTCGCGACGGCGAACTCCTTGGTGAGGGCGGTGTCGCGCACCTCGGTCGGGTCGATGGCGAGCGAGACGGCCTCCCGCACGGCCGGGTCCTTCCCGAGCGGGCTCGCCTCGTTGAACGACAGCCCGAACACGACGCCGGGGTTGGCGCGGGTCACGAGCTCGAGCTTCGCGTCACGCAGCGTCTGGATGTCCGACGGCGGGACGCCGCCGGCGACGTCGACCTGCTCGGACGACAGGCTGCCGGTGCGGACACCCGCCTCCGGGATGACCTGGAACGTCACCTTCTCGACGTGCGCGGCCTTGGTATTCGCGCGCCCGTCAGGACCCCACGCGTACTCGTCACGCTGCTTGAGGACCGTCTCGACGTCCTTGGTGTAGTGGTCCAGCACGAACGGCCCGGTCCCGACGACGCCCTTGCCCGACGCTCGATCTTCGAATGGGATCGCGAGGGTCTTCGCGGAGAGCACGCCGAGCGCAACCGACGACGCGGCCTGCGGGAAGGCGGCGTTCGGCTTCGAGAAGTGCACCTCGAGGGTGTGCTTGCCGGTGACCTTCGACTCCTTGTACCCGGCGAGCAGCGAGGCCGCTTGGCTGAGCGCGCCGGCCTTGACCGCGTCGTCGAAGGTGTCCTTGACGCTGGTGGCCGTGAACGGCGAGCCGTCGGAGAACGTGACGCCGTCGCGGAGGGTAAAGGTGAAGACCGTCGCGTCGGCGTTCGCGGACCATTTTGTCGCGAGCCACGGCTTGAGCGACCCGTCCTTCGGGTCCTGCCAGATCAGCGAGTCGACGAGCTGGCGGGTCACGTAGAACGTGTCGTTGCCGGATCCGGTGCCCGACGGGTTCAGCGAGATCGGGTCGTTCGCGATCGCGAACGTCAGGTCGCCGCCGTCGACCGGGGCGCCCGACCCTGACCCCTGCGCGGCGGCGTTCGCTCCGCTCTCGGTGCCGCACGCGGTGAGCGACAGGGTCAGTGCGGTGGTCAGCGCCAGGACGGCCAGGGCGGGACGTGTTCGGGGATGCATCGTCGTTCTCCTTGGGTGCGGCAAAGGTCAGCGGCTACGGCGGGCGCGTGCGGTCCACGACGAGGGGTCGTGGACCGCATGGACACGACGCCGTCATGACGCACCCCCGGCAACCAGGACCGCTGCGGCCGCGCGCCGGCCGGGGATCGCCGCGAGGAGCTCGGCGGTGTACGGGTCCTGCGGGGACGCGAACACCGCCTCGACCTCGCCGCGCTCGACGATCCGCCCGCGCTGCATGACCGCGACGTCGTGCGCGATCTGCCGCACGACGGCGAGGTCGTGGGAGATGAACAGGTAGCCGAGCCCGAGCTCGGCCTGCAGGGTCATGAGCAGGTCGAGGATCTGCGCCTGCACCGAGACGTCCAGCGCGGAGACGGGCTCGTCGAGGACGAGCAGCTCCGGGTTGAGCGCCAGCGCGCGGGCGATCGCGACCCGCTGCCGCTGCCCCCCGGACAGCTCGGCAGACCGGCGGCGCAGCACCGCGGCCGGCAGCGCGACGACGTCGAGGAGCGCGGCCGCCCGCGCCCGACGCTGCGCCGGGGTGCCGAGAGCGAACGCACGCAGCGGGTCGGTCACGAGCTCCTCGACCGACAGCCGCGGGTTCAGGGACGCGTACGGGTTCTGGTAGACGATCTGCACCCGGCGGCGCAACGCGCGCAGCGCCGCCCCACGGGTCGCCGTGACGTCGACGCCGTCGAGGATGATCCGGCCCGACGTCGGCTCGGCGAGCCGCAGGGCGAGCCGCGCGGTCGTCGACTTGCCGGAACCCGACTCGCCGACGAGGGCGAGCGTGCGTCCCCGGGCCAGCCGGAAGCCGACGTCGTCGACCGCGCGCAGCGTCCCGCCGCCCGCGCCGCGCGACAGCCGGAAGTCCTTGACCAGGTGCTCCACGGCAAGGACATCCGGCCGGTTCGGCATTGACCGCTCGGCGTCGCGCCGCGGTTCGGCGGGCCGGGCGAAGGGATCACCGGGCAGACCGCGCGCGACCGATTCCAGCGCATCCGAACCCAGCGCCGACGGCCCGGCGCCCGCGCGACGCTCGCGGACCAGCACCCGGTCGGTGTTCAGGCTCGGGGCCGCCGCGATGAGCGCGCGGGTGTACGGGTGGCTCGGGCGGCCGAGCACGTCGTCGGGCGTGCCCTCCTCCACGACCCGCCCCTGCGACATGACGACGATCCGCTGGGCGCGGTCGGCCGCGACCCCGAGGTCGTGGGTGATGAGCAGCACGCCTGTGCCGGCCGCCGCGGTGAGCCGCTCGAGGTGGTCGAGGATCTGGCGCTGCACGGTGACGTCCAGGGCGCTCGTCGGCTCGTCGGCGATGATCAGCTGCGGGGATGCGACGATCGCGATCGCGATCAGCACGCGCTGGCGCATCCCGCCGGACAGCTCGTGCGGGTACTGCCGCGCGCGGAGCTCCGGGTCGGGCAGGCCCGCGCGGCGCAGCGCCTCGACGGCCTCGAGGTGCGCGGTCCGGCGGTCGGCGAGGCCGTGGATTCGTAGCACCTCGGCGACCTGCTCGCCCACGCGCTTGACCGGGTTGAGAGAGACCGTCGGGTCCTGCGGCACCAGGCCGATCTGCCGGCCGCGGGTCGCCCTCAGCTCGCGCCGGGACGTAGTGAGCAGGTTCCGGCCGCCGAGCTCGACCCGACCGGCGGTGACGCGGGCCGACGGCGCGAGCAGCCCGACGATCGCGTGCGCGAGCGTCGACTTCCCGGAGCCCGACTCCCCGACGACGGCGACGGTCTCGCCTGCCCGCACGGTGAGCGACACGCCGCGCACGGCGTCGATGTCGCCGTGCTGGCTGCGGTACGAGACCGCCAGGTCGGTGATCTCGAGCAGGTTCGCGGTCATCGGTCGCTCTCCCGTCCGCCGTCGAGGGCTCTTGCGACGTGGTTCGCGGCCAGCACGCTGAGCGCGATGGTCACTCCGGGCAAGGTCGTCAGCCACCATGCCGTCGCGAGGTAGTCGCGCCCGCCGGCGACCAGGGCGCCCCACTCCGGCGCAGGCGGCGGCTCGCCGAACCCGAGGAAGCTGAGCGAGGAGATGGCGAGGATCGCCGTGCCGAGCTCGAGGGCCGCAAGAGCCACGACCGGTCCCGCGGCGTTCGGCAGCACGTGCCGCAGCAGAACGCTCAGCGGCCGGCCTCCGTAGGCGTGCGCCGCCTCGACGTACGCCGAGCCGCGCACGCGCAGCACCTCCGAGCGCATCACGCGCGCGATCGAGGCGACGCTCGCCAACCCGACGGCGATCGCGACGTTGACGGTCCCGAAGCCCAGGGCCGTGATGATCGCCAGCGAGAGCAGCAGGCTCGGGATGGCCAGCAGCACGTCGACGCCGCGCATGATGACGTCGTCGACCCTCCCCCCGGCGCTGCCCGAGACGAGGCCGACGAGCGAGCCGAGCGTCAGGCCCAGGGCGACCGCGACGACGGCGCCGCGCAGGGTCAGGCCGGTGCCGTGCACGACCCGGGTGAGCAGGTCCCGGCCGAGCTGGTCGGTCCCGAACAGGTGCCCGGGGGACGGCGGCGCGAGCTTGTCGGCCGGGACGCCGGCCAGCGGGTCGCCCCCGGCGAGGACTGTCGGCGCGATGGCTGCGAGGACAACCGCGAGCAGCCAGACGGCCGCGAGCACGAGCGCTGGCCGGCGGGCGATCGCCGCGGCGGCGTCGAGCAGGCGGCGACGGGTTCGCAGCTGCCCGGCGGGGGTGACGGCGGCGTCGTCGGCCGGGCGGGAGGCCGCGGGGCGCGCGGGGACCCGGGTGGCGAGCTGGGTCATGGCGTCCTCAGGATTCGCGGGTCGAGCACGGGGTAGATGAGGTCGACCACCAGGTTGACGACGACGAAGACCGCCGCGGCGAAGACCACCAGCCCCTGCACCACGGGGATGTCCTGGGCGCCGACGGAGGTGGCGGTCAGTCGACCGAGGCCGGCCCGGGAGAACACGGTCTCGGTGACCACCGCCCCGGACAGCAGCCCACCGACGACCAGCCCGGCGATGGTGAGCGCGGGCAACGCCGCGTTGCGCAGGGCGTGGCCGAGGTGTACGCGCGCCCGGCCCGCGCCCTTGGCCCAGGCGGTGTCGATGTAAGGCTCGGCGAGCGTCCGGCGCAGGCTCGTGGCGAGGACCTGGGCGATCAGCGCGCTGGCCGGCAGCGCAAGGGTGATGGCCGGCAGCACGATCGATGCGAGCCCCGTGGTGCGGACCGCCGGGAAGATCGGGAAGGTGAACGAGAACACCTGCACGAGAGCCAGGCCGAACCAGAACGACGGGATCGCCACCCCGAGCGGCGGCAGCCCAAGCAGGGCGGCGCCGAGCCGGCGGTTCGGCACCGCGGTCGCAACCAGTGCCAGGGCACTCCCGACGACGATCGCCAGCACCAGCGCGGCGCCGGCGATCTGCGCGGTCGGCCCGATGGCGCCGCCGATCAGGTCGAGCACGGGCCGACCCGTGCCGACCGACCTGCCGAGGTCGCCGTGCAGGACGCGCCAGAGCTGCTGGACGTACTGCACGGGCAGGGGCAGGTCGAACCCGTACTGCGCGCGCACCGCGTCGAGCTGAGCTGGTGTGACGTCGGACGAGTCGGCGCCGAGCAGTGAGGAGACCGGGTCGCCCGGCAGCGCGTAGAGCACGAGGAACGAGACGGTGTATGCCGCCCACAGCACGGCGAGGGCCGCTGCGAGGCGGGCGGCGAGGTAGCGGGCCATCAGGTGGGCACGACGAGATGCGGCTGCATGGGGACTCCTGGGTCCGGGCACGGCGAGGAGGTGAGAGAAGGATTCCCGCGGCGGGTGCGGTGAATCGCCGGGCAAGATCAACGAGCCATCGCAGCGCGTGCGCGCGGGACTCGGGTCTCAGTCGGCTATCGACAGCAGGGCGTGCGTCGCGCGCGTTCGCGCAGCGACCTCGGACCCGGGCCGACGGTCGACGACGTGCGACAGCGCAGGTGCTGTGCAGCGGCGTCGGTCATCGCGTCGTCCCTTCGGGTCCTGTCCGTCCGGAGCCGGATCGGTTCTTGCACGGCCGGAGCCGTGACCCGGAGAGGTATAGCAGGGACTTTGGTCCTAGGAGCCGGTGGACGGGATCGTCCCGGATGCTGGACCGGAGGCGGGGTGCACGGCCGATCCTGATCTCGCATCTCGAGATGTTCCTTCCACCTGTTGACTATCTCCGGGAAGGACCCCAGGCACGCCAACCTCGCCCGACGGGGCGTTGCAGGGCCGACCTCGAGCGCGAGTGCGGGTGTGCTGCTGTTGACATCGTCCGATCAGCAGCAGAACGCCCGCACTCGCGAGCGTCTGCCGGTCGGTCGGTCGGTCGGTCACGAACGTTCCCGCGGGATCCTGGCCGGATCTCGCGAGCGGTCGCGCCGTCGCCTCTGCCAGCAACAACTACGCGAGTGCGCGACTTTGGCTGTTGATCGGGCGATTTCAACAGCCAAAGTCGCGCACTCGCGTGAGCTGGCGATCGGGAACCGATGGCCAAGCCGCTCGGACGGCACAGGTCAGGCTCTCTGGATCGCAAACCCGACCGGTAGGTCCGCAACGTTCCCGCGGGAACGCCTCCCCCGCTCACTCGCGTGGCCGAGCGGGCCAAAGCTCGTGTCGGGTGCCGCGACGCGCGCGAGTGCGCTGAATCTGCTGCTATTCGGGCCGTTCAAGCAGCAGATTCTGCGCACTCGCTGGCCCTGCGCTGCGTTCGGGCAGGGCTCGGAGGCCTGGGTTCAGTGCGAGACGGACATCGAGGCGAGCACCTCGTCGAGGCGCTCGTAGCTCTCGACGACGCCGGACTCCATGCCGGCCGCAATCATGGCGTCGCGGGCCTGGCCCGACTGGTGGACCGCGTTGACGAGCAGCCGCGTCCGGCCGTTCCCGAGGTCCTCGAATGTGAGCGTCTCGAGCGAGACGTGCCCCGGCGCGCCCTCGAACTCGAAGGTCCGCACGATGCCGTCGAGCGACGGCGTGCCGTGGAAGACGCCACGGAAGCCGTACGGGGTGCCATCGGTGTCGCGGTGGACGAACCGCCACTGACCGCCGTCGCGGAGTTCGTAGGTGTCGATCTCCGTCACGAGCCGTCGCGGTCCCAGCCACCGGGAGAGCAGCTCGGGGATCGTGTTCGCCCGGAAGAGCAGCTCCGGCGGCGCGTCGAAGTCGCGCGTGATGGTGATGGCCTGCCCGCCCGGATCGGCGGTGATCTGCGTGGTTGCCATGGTGATTCCTCTCGGTGTCGGTGATTCTGGAGTCGGTCAGTCCTTGTCGCTGCGTTTGTCGGTGAGGGTCGCGATCAGCTCGTCGAGCCGCTCGAAGCTCTCGTCCCAGTACTCGCGGTAGCGCGCGAGCCACACCGTCACGTCCTTGAGCGGCTCCGCCTCGAGGTGGCTCAGGCGGGCCGTCGCCTGCCGCGTGCGCGAGACGAGTCCGGCCTGCTCGAGGACCTTGAGGTGCCGCGAGACCGCCGGCTGGGACATGGTGAACGGCGCAGCGAGCTCGCCGACGTTCGCGTCCCCCTGGGTGAGCCGCGCGAGGATCGCGCGGCGGGTGGGGTCGGCGAGGGCGCCGAACACGAGGCTGAGCTGGTCGACGGAGCTGAGCTGGTCGACAGTCATCGATAACAACCGTGTTTCATAACGGACATGTTCTAGAGATACGCTTGGCGCGACCCCATGTCAAGGGATTCGCGCGGCCGACGTCGGAGGTCAGGCTCCGGTCGTCCCGTCGATGGCCTCGCGCAGCAGGTCCGCGTGCCCGTTGTGGCGCGAGTACTCGGCGATCATGTGAACGTAGACGAACCGCAGCGAGTACGTGTCGTCGCGCACGGTGAAGGTGTGGTCGAACGGCAGCTCCGCCGCGGCGGCGTCGGCGAGTCGACACTCCTCGGCGAACCGCGCGAAGTCGTGCTCGGCGAGGGCCGGGAACAGGTCGTTGAAGTCGGCGTCGGGCCCGAGGTCCGGGTCGTACAGCGGACCCACCTCGTCACCCGCGACGCGTTGGCGAAACCAGGTGCGCTCGACCTTGGCCATGTGCCGCACCAGGCCGAGCAACGAGAGGTTCGACGACGGCACCGCGCGCTGCGCGAGCTGTTCCCCGGTCAGGCCCGCGCAGATGTTGAGCAGGGTGCTCCGCTGCCAGGCGAGGAAGCCCTCCAGGATCGGCCGGTCGTCCCCGAGGAGGGGACCGTCGACGGGGTTCGGGGTGGGCGCGATCCAGGTCATGGCCTCATTGTGGTGCAGCGGTCACTGTTGCCGCGTGAGCACGAGGACCGGGATCACTCGGGCGGTCCTCGCCTGGTAGGCCGCAAACCCCGGATACAGCGCGGCCTGCCGGGCGTACAGCTCGTCGTGCTCGTCTCCGTGCGCCTCGCGGGCCTGGACCTGCACGGTCTCGTCGCCGACCTCGATCACCGTCTCGGGGTGCGCGATCAGGTTGTGGTACCAGGCGGGGTTGGTGTCCGCCCCGCCCTTCGAGGCGAAGACCACGTACCGACCGCCGTCGGGCAGGTACATCATCGGGTTCACCCTGGGCGCGCCACTGCGTGCTCCCACCGTGTGCAGGAGCAGCAGT
>NZ_DATCNW010000345.1:0-3737 GCF_036565025.1 Pengzhenrongella sp. | reverse complement strand
ATCGGGTGGGCGTCGGCCACGATCGCTCGCTACGTCTACCCGCCGCCGAAGCGGCGAGGCGTCTCGGCACAGACGTCTGATCTTCAGTGACGTCGAGCATCCGTGATCGGCACGAGAGCGCACCACGGGCTGCATCCAGATGTTTCGCCGTGTCTCTTGCAAAGAGCAGTTTGTAATGCAAACCTAGTGGTATGGCCGCTTCGCCGATACCCCCGTCTGGCACGCCCAATGAGCTGCTGTCGGCGAGCCGTGACCTCACCCGCCGGGTGCGTAGCGTGCAGCGGGCGGCATGGTTTCCCCTCCTGCTGTTCGCCGCGTTGTTCCTCCCGGCAGTACTCATCGATCGCTACGGGCACTACGCACGAACGTGCAGGGCGGTCGGAGTAGATGGCCAGGCGGGGCGAGTCTGCGCGGTCTATTCGACCTGGTTGTTCGTCTACTGGCCCGTTGCGCTCCTGCTGGCCTACGTCGTGATCGCGGGTTACTACTTTCGGAGGTCGAGTAGGCGTGGCGTCGGCACGCGGGTTCGGCCCTACGTGGTCGCGGGCGTCATTCTTGCCGTGGTATTCGCCGGCGTCTCACTGTGGGGCGCACATCATCCGCCAATCGGGCCACAGGACATCCTCGGCCTCCACCTGGACGCAGGGTCGTCGATCACGATGTTCTTCTACCGGCTGCCCGGTCCGGCCTCGGCCATCGGATTCGCGCTGCTGGTGTTGGCCTGGGTGGAACGCAGTCCGCTCCTCGCCGTGTTCTCTGTCGGCTATCTGGCGATCGTGCTGTGGCCGGTCAACTTCGGGTGGATTATCGCCCACCCGTCGCCCTGGTTCTTCCTGCCACGTCTCGTAGTCCCCTCGCTGGTGCTGCTGCTCGGCGGCATCGCGTTCGCTGTGGCCCACGGCCCTACCCACGGTCGGCGTGCGCGATGACCGAACATCCTGTCAACGGGCTCGACGACGTCGTCCACCAAAGAGTCCGGCTCGGCATTCTGAGCATCACCCACCAGGCCAAACGGGTGGAGTTCGGATTCCTGCGCACCGCACTGGACCTCACGGCAGGCAACCTGAGCCAACATCTGACCGTCCTGGAAAAAGCCGGGCTGGTCGCTATCGAGAAGGGCTACGAGGGCAAGCGCGCCCGCACCTGGATCAGCCTCACCCCGACAGGCGAGAAGGCCCTCCGAGACGAGATCCGCCATCTGAAGAGGCTGATCAAGGATGTCGAACAGGGTCGGAGCAAGAGTCCGCTGGGGCAACCCATGACGGCACGACCCAGGCCCCGTACCACCTAGTCCCGCAAGTCAGAACGCCGTCTCCCCGCGTCCACCAACCCATCAAGGGTGGCCGAAATGACCAGGAAGATCACAGGCATAACAT
Source organism: Pengzhenrongella sp. (assembly GCF_036565025.1). Lineage (NCBI taxonomy): Bacteria > Bacillati > Actinomycetota > Actinomycetes > Micrococcales > Pengzhenrongella > Pengzhenrongella sp. Next base: position 2,361 of record NZ_DATCNW010000345.1, on the reverse strand, counting down.
GCAAAATAGTGCGTTCGGCCAGTCGCCGGCGGTCGCATAGGTATGCAGGTCGACCGCCATAGAACGGACTCGTCTGGGACCCGGCGCCAATCGCGTCGCGCTGTTCGGACCCTCGTCCGTGCCAAACCGACACGCAGCCGTTCATCGCCCGCATCGGGATCCGGCCAAGGCACCTACCTGCTGTGGGTCACCGGCAGGTCTGGGGGCTTCGTCGCGGTGTCCACCGGCGCCGTCGCAAGCGGTGTGGCTGCGGGCTGTCAATCCCGGGCGACCGTGCGCCGCCACGTTCAGCGCTCGGCGAGGCCTACGCCAGCGACCAGGCCGTCCACGCCGACGCCGCTGCTTCACGAACAGCGGGCTGCGCCCAGATACGGGTCCGCTGCTCAGCCGACGGGCGCCGGCTCGAAGCTGGCTAGCATCTGCTCGAGCGCCGCCTGGTCGGGGCCGACGAACCGCGGTGCGTCGGGGGCGGCCAGCAGCATCGCGATGAGCTGGTTGCCGATCCCGATGGCCGGTGGCAGATGGGTGCTGAGAACGATGTCGCTGTCGAAGGCCTGCATGGCCCGCACGCTGTCGGCGTAGGCCTGGCCGCTGACGTTGTGGACCCACGGGCTGTCGACGGCGGCCCACAGCAGCTGAGCCTCGAGCAGTTCGGCGGCGGGTAGCTGGCTCACGTCGGGGCAGCTGGCGAGGTCGGCAGTGGGCATCGGGCCACCCAGACAGTCGGAGCTGAAGCAGATCCGGCTCTTGTCGTCGTAGAAGCCCACCGTGGCTGGGCTGTCGAACAGCGGCGGTCGGAAGGCGGTGAGGGTCCGGTCCCCGACGTCCAGGCGCTGACCGGGGTTGAGAAGGTGGACCCGGTCCAGCGGGAGTGGACGGTCGGTGGACATGATGCCGACGCCGAGGAAGGTGGTGACGAGCTTGGCCTGCGGCGCCGCCTCGAGCAGCGCGAACAGCCCACCGGTGTGGTCGCGGTCCGGATGGGTCAGCCAGATCCAGCGGACGTCGGCTGGGTCGATGACGTTGCCGAGCTCGGCTAGGAAGTCCCGGTCGGCCAGGCTGAGCCCGGTGTCGACCACGACCGGTTCGCGGGCGTGCAGTACGAACGCGTTGATCGGTAGGTGCCCGATGCCGGGGACCTCCAGTTGGTCGTTCAGGACGGTGACGTCGTCGCCGACGCGGTAGGTGTTCATGGCTTCTCCAGGAGTGGACGGGTCAGAAGACGACGCGGGTTGAGAGCAAGCCAGTGCCCTCACCTCGGCCGGAAAGGATGCGGCAGAACTCGACCGCGTCACGTTCGAGCACGACGGTGCCGTCACCCGCGGTGAAAGCGCCGCCTGCCGGTCCGGTCAGGGTGAGCGTGAAGCCCTGACCGTGTCGGGGCGCCCAGTCCCTGACCACGTCGGCGACGATGCGGGCGTCGTGGTCCGCGGTCAGCTCCGGGTTGCGGCCGGTGGCGCGGCAGATGTCGATGCGGTGCAGCCATGGGTCGCGGGTGTGGATGATGTCGAAGAGGTAGCCGAAGGTCCACGGGCGCTCGCCGGGGATTTCCGGGTCGTAGGGCGTGTCGCGCATCTGGAGCGGCATGGCGCGGCGCGCCGCGAGGCCGCGCGGCACCGCGTCATGCAGCGCATCTTTGAGCTCGCTGGTGCTCAGGTGGGCGTGTTCGTGCACCTGTAGCGCCGTCAGGGCATCGAGCCGCAACCCGCCGGTCTGCTCGACCGTTTGGGCGGCCGTCTTGATCTGGCGGACCCGGTCCTCGGGGTCGGCCTGCAGCTCGAGCATCCCGAGCATGTGGCCCAGGACGGCCGTGACGTCCCACCCGGTGCAGTCGGTCGGGCGGGAGAAGTCCGCGTCGGCCAGGTCGTCGACCAGTGCGAGAACACGATCGAACTCAGCTTTCGCGAGGTCCATCCACTCGTCGTGGTCAAGTGCTGAGATGGTGTCGACGGCGATCCTGTCAGCGATCATGGCTTTGCCTTTCCGGGTTGGCGGTGCGCGAGGAACATGTCGATGACGTCGTCGGCGAGGCGCACCCAACGGTGGCCGCCTGGCTCGTTCGAGTTCTGCTGGGTAGCGAGGCCGGCGATGAGGGCGGTCCACGTGTCAAGTGCTCGGGGTGTGGTCATTCCGCACGCCGCCAGCGCCATCCGCGCCAGGTCGAGGCCCTCCACCGCGGGCGCGTAGGACTCCGGGCTCGGGGCGAAGCCGGGGATCGTGCGCTGGTAAAGGAGCTGGTAGCGGACTGGGTCCTCGACGCAGAACTGCAGGTACAGGTGCGCTTGCTCCTTCAGTGCCCGCACCGGGTCGCTGCGTGGCGGCAGCTGCAAGGTCCGGCTCAAGATCTCCCGGTTGGCCTCA